>JAFGKN010000213.1 GCA_016928605.1 Planctomycetota bacterium
GCAGGAACGAGTCGCCCTGCCCGGAGTGCATCATCGGGCGGCGCAGCGTGCGGACCCGCCGGTAGCCCTCGCGGCAGAGGGCCTCGAAGCGCTTCACGGGATCCTGCCCCCGCGACTCCCGCGCGTAGCGCTTCAGGAGGAGCCCGGTGGGCGAAGAGTAGCTGATGACGAGCTTCGCGCCGGCCGCCGCGGCCGCGGTGATCACGCGGCGGAACTCATCCTCGACCTCGCCGGGGCGGCAGAACCCGGACTGGAAGCGCTCGTCGATGAGCGGGTATCTCCCCCGGGTGACTCGATCGTCGCCGTCGCGCTGCAGCTCGGGATAGTCATAGCGCGCCAGCACCTCGAGGACGTGGTAGAACCGCGAGTAGTTGTCCGCCGTGTAGGGAGGATCCATGTAGATGAGGTCCGCGGGCCGCCGCGGGAACTCGAAGCCGCGGCCGTCGCGGATGAACGCGCGGTAGTCCTTCTGGAAGACGCGGTTGCCGGCCCGGTGGCGGATGCGCCGCAGCGTCGAGACGATCTCACGGTGATACTCCTCGAACACGCCGCGGATGTCGGTGCTGCGGCGGCGCGCCATGGCGGCCAGCTCGGACACCTTGTCGAGATGCCTCGGCTGCGCGAAGTGGCTCGTGCCCGAAGTCGAGACCGAAGCGGCGTGCAGGAGGGCGCTGAGGTAATGGACGCGCTTGCGCTCGCGGAAGGGATCGCGCGGATCGAGGGCTTCGATCGCGGCACGCAGGGAATCGATCTCGATGGCCTGCCGCAGGCCGAAGTAGATGTTGGCGTAGTAGGCCGTGACGAGGCACGCGGGAAACGCGCTCGCCTCTCCGCGCCGGCTCCGGAAGGACCTCTCCGCCAGCAGCGAGCGGGCCCCGCGGTAGAGAGATCCTCCGCGGGCGAGGTCATCTCCGTATGTCCCGCCGGGCTCGAGGAGAAACTGCCGGTAGCCGTCGGCCCACGACGCAAGGGACGCCCGGCGGAGCGATCCGCCGTTCTGCCTCCGCACCGGGTCGAGCCAGCGAGCCTCCTCGCCGAGGGCCGGACGGTAGCGGCGCTCGAGCGCGGCGAGGTTCCGCCGGTACGCTGCCTCGAGATCCCGGTCGGGCCGCAGAGAGCGCAGGAACGCCTCCTTCGTCCTCGGGCTGTGCTCGATGAGGCTGCTCGTGATGATGGAGGAGTAGAGCTGGACGTCGTTGGCGAGGACGCGGTAACGGCCGGCGCAGAAGGCGCTGACGACGCCGGTCCCCGCCATCAGGTCGACGACGGTGGCGCCGTCCTCGATCTCCTCCTCGAGCACCCGCTCGAGGAAACCGGGGATGACGCGGGCCTTGGCGCCCATGTACCAGATCGTCCGGTGGAGACGCGCCTCCTCCGATGCGGCCGGCTCTCTCTTCTGCTTCACGGTCTCTCCAGAACTTCCTTCCAACTGCGCCGGCCGGACTATACACTCTCCCCTCGCCGGGAGTCCATCCCAAAAGGCGGTCCGCCCCGCCGCGATCGGCCGCAGCCAGGATGATCTCCTCGGGCAGGCGGCGACGCCAGCAGAGAGGATTCGCGACATCGACAACAGGAGGAGCGCTTGGACATCCGCCACGACTGGACGCGGGAAGAGGCACGGAGCGTCCACGATCTGCCGCTTCCCGACCTGATCTTCCACGCGCAGCGCATCCACCGGAAGTACAACGATCCGTGCGAGATCCAGCTCTGTGCGCTGCTCAGCATCAAGACGGGGCGATGCTCCGAGGACTGCGCCTACTGCTCGCAGAGCGCGCACTACGACACTCCCGTCGAGGATGAGAACATCCTCGATGTCGACGCCGTCCTCGAGGCGGCGGCGGCGGCCCGCGAGCGCGGCGCATCGCGGTTCTGCATGGGCGCCGCCTGGCGCGAGGTCCGCGAGGGGCCGGACTTCGAGAAGGTGCTCGAGATGGTGCGCGGCGTCTCGGCGCTCGGCATCGAGGCGTGCTGCACGCTCGGTATGTTGGCCGGTGATCAGGCTCGCCGCCTCGCCGAGGCCGGCCTGAAGTGCTACAACCACAACCTCGACACGGGCCCCGTCTACTACGGCCGGATCGTCACCACGCACACCTTCGAGGATCGACTCGAGACGCTGCGCCGGATCCGAGAGGCCGGCATCACGATCTGCAGCGGCGGTATCATCGGCATGGGAGAGTCGGTGGACGACCGCATGGAGATGCTCTGCGTGCTCGCGGGCTTCGATCCTCATCCCGAGAACGTGCCGATCAACGCGCTCGTGCCCATCCCGGGGACGCCCCTCGAGAAGCGCCCGCGCGTTCCTCCGCTGGAGGTGGTCCGCATGATCGCGACCGCCCGCATCCTCCTGCCCCGCGCGCGCGTGCGGCTCAGCGCGGGCCGGCTCGAGATGAGCCCCGAGGCGCAGGCGCTCTCGTTCGTCGCCGGCGCCAACTCGATCTTCAGCGGCGATCGGCTCCTCACCACCGGCAATCCGGACCGCCGGAGCGACAGCGAGCTTCTCGCGAGTCTCGGGCTGCGCTCCTCCGTGAGAGGCGGCTCGCAGGCGCGGCCCTCTTCCGTGGATCCCGCGGCGCATCCGGTTCCGTGAGCACCCTGCGCCACGATCTCGAGAAAGCGCTCGCTTCCATCAGGAGCCGCGGCCTCGAGAGGCGCATGGTGCTTCCCGAGGGCACCGACTTCTCGAGCAACGACTACCTCGGCCTGGCGCGCGATCCGGAATTCCGCGAGACAATCCTCGACAGAGTCTCGCGCGGCAGCGACCTGAGCGCCCCCGCCTCGCGCCTCCTGCGGGGCCACCGCGAGGAGCACGAGCGCCTGGAGAGACGGCTCGCCGCCTTCAAGGGCGCGGAGGCCGCGCTCCTTTTCCCCAGCGGCTATCAGGCCAACATCGGCCTCCTGACGGCGCTGGCGGGTCCGCGCGATCGAGTGATCTTCGACCAGCTCTGCCACGCAAGCATCATCGATGCGCTCCGGCTCTCGGGAGCGCGCAAACGGGTCTTCCCCCATCTCGACGCCCGCGCGCTCGAGGAGGAGCTCGACCGGCGACACGACGGCGGCCACACCATCGTCGTGACCGAGAGCCTCTTCAGCATGGACGGCGACATCGCGCCGCTCGATGTCTACGCCGATCTCGCCCGGCACCGAGGCGCAGCGCTGATCGTCGACGACGCGCACGCGACGGGCGTCTACGGGGAGCAGCGCGGATCGGGGCTCCTCGAGCGGCTCGCTGTGGAAGCTCGCGTCGACGCGGCCGTCACGACCTTCGGCAAGGCGCTCGGTCTCTCGGGCGCCTGCGCGACGGGCCAGCGCATCGTGATCGACGCTCTGATCCAGAGAGCCCGCCCTTTCATCTTCACCACGGCCATGCCTCCTCTACTCGTCGCTGCCGTGGACGCGGCGCTCGATCTGGTGGCCGAGCGGCCGGAGCGCCGGTCCCGCGTGATCGCGCTCGCCGACCGCCTCCGCAGCCGGCTGCGCGATGGCGGCCTCGACTGCCTGCGCAGCGAGGGGCCCATCGTGCCCGTCATCGCCGGCGCGAACGAGCGCGCGGTCCAGATCTCCGGAGCGCTCCGGCGCCGCGGCTTCGACGTCCGCGCCATCCGCCCGCCGAGCGTCCCGCGCGGCACGGCGCGGCTGCGGATCTCCGTCCACGCCGATCACCGCGAGGATGAGATCGACGCTCTGGCGGATGCGATCGCGGAGGAGTTCCGCGCGGGATGAGCCGCGGGGCCATGGGGGCGGCCGAGGCAGTGGCATTGGCGGTGGCGGAGACCGAGGCCGACACAGAGGCCGAGGCAGAGGCCGAGGCAGAGACAGAGACAGAGGCAGAGGCAGAGACAGAGGCAGAGACAGAGACAGAGGCAGAGACAGAGACAGAGACAGAGGCAGAGACAGAGACAGAGGCAGAGGCAGAGACAGAGGCAGAGACAGAGGCAGAGACAGAGGCAGAGACAGAGGCAGAGGC
>JAFGKN010000214.1 GCA_016928605.1 Planctomycetota bacterium
ACTCGGCCGGCTGGTCGAGCGAGAAGCTCCTTGAAGCGGAGACCTACGCCGGGAGCATCGATACGGCGGCGGTGGTCGTCGTCCACGGCGGGCGCATCGTCTGGGAGTGGGGCGAGACGTCGAGGCCGTTCATGTGCCACTCGATGCGCAAGAGCATCCTGAGCCTGCTCTACGGGAACCACGTGGCCGACGGCAGGATCGACCTGGGCTGGACGCTCGAGCGGCTCGGCATCGACGACCGCGAGGAGTCTCTCACCGAAATCGAGAAGCGGGCGACGGTGGAGATGCTCCTCCAGGCGCGCTCGGGGATCTACCATCCCGCTCTCTACGAGGCTCCCGGCATGAAGGCCCGGCGGCCCGCGAGGGGAAGTCATGCGCCCGGCACCTTCTGGTACTACAACAACTGGGACTTCAACGCGCTCGGGACGATCTTCGAGAACCTGACGGGCCGGAGCATCTTCGAGGAGTTCGAGGAGCGGCTGGCGCGCCCCCTCGGGATGCAGGACTTCGATCGAGAGAAGCACACCGAGTACGTCACCGGCCCCGACTCCGTCCACCCCGCGTATCCGTTCCAGCTCAGCGCCCGCGATCTGGCCCGGCTGGGCCTCCTCTGCGCTCGTGGCGGCCGCTGGCGGGATGAGCAGATCGTGCCGCGGCTCTGGATGGTCCTCAGCACACGCTCCTTCTCCGACGCGGGAGAGGCCGGCGGATACGGCTACATGTGGTGGATCGCCGCAGGCGGGAAGCACGTCCCCGGCGCCGCTCTGCCCGACGGATCCTACTCCGCGCGCGGGTATCGCGGTCACTACGTCCTGGTCGTTCCCCAGTGGGACCTCGTGATCGTCCACCGGGTCGACACCTTCGCCCCATCCCACCGCGTGACGCACGAGCAGTTCGGCGAGCTGCTCCGGCGCATCCTCGAGGCGAGGCCGGAAGAGATCCGCCCGAAGACGGCGCGGATCTGATAGGATGCGCCCCTGATGGAGAGGGCGACCGCGCGCTCCGCGAAGCTGCGGAGCGCGGGCCGGGGACGCCGCAGAGGCAGGACAGCCTCAACCAGGGAGAACTGACCATGATCACGAAGGCGAGCAAGGACCTCACGCTCAAGGACCGGCTGTCGCGCCTGAGCTACCTCCAGGCCTGCAAGCTGCTCGGCCCCGATGGCGCCCGGCTCATCCGGGAGGGCGGCGCGTGCGAGATCGACGTGGACGAGCAGGTGTACCTGCGCGGCGACCTCTTCCGTCTCTCGCTCCGCGATGCGACCGTGACGATCACCCTGATGGCGGAGGCCCGCGACCGGCTGTGCTGGAACTGCACTTCCTGCAGCGGCGCCTGCGAGCACGTCGGCGCCGCGTTCTCGCTCATCCTCGAGGAGAAGATGGCCCTGCGGCTCTCGGCGCCGCCGCCGGAACGGATCCCGGTCGAGAGCCTCCGGGAGGAGGAGCTGGTCGCTCGCGCGATCGAGGAGCGCCGGCAGCGGGCTCGCGAGGAGACCATGCGGATCCAGTCGATGAATCCCCGCGAGCTCTGGACGGACTACACGGTGACGAGCGCGGCGTCCGGAAAGACGTACCGCGTCGCCCTTCGCGGCTGGGAGCCCGGGGAGTCCTACTGCTCGTGCCCGGACTTCCGCAAGAACACCCTCGGGACCTGCAAGCACATCCTCCACGCGCTCGCGAAGCTGAAGCGCCGCTTCCCCGCATCCGCCTGCAAGAGGCCGTACCGCCGCAAGCACGTCGGCGTCCACGTGCGCTACGGGAAGGAGCGCGAGCTCCGCCTCCTCCTGCCGAGCAAGCTCGACCCCGACCTGTCGAAGGCCATCGGACCTCTTCGCGACCGCGCCGCCGGCGACATCCGCGACCTCCTTCGAAGGATCCGCCGCATCGAGGGGCTCGGCAAGGATGTCATCATCTACCCGGACGCCGAGGAGCTGATGGAGCAGCGCCTCCTCCAGGAGCGGCTGGGCTCGCTCGCGGAGAGCATCCGGAAGAACCCGGCGAAGCATCCCCTGCGAAAGACCCTCCTCAAGACCGAGCTCCTGCCGTACCAGCTCGATGGAATCGCGTTCGCCATGCGCGCCGGCCGGGCCATCCTCGCCGACGACATGGGCCTGGGAAAGACCATCCAGGGCATCGGCGTGGCGGAGATCCTGGCGCGGGAGGCCGGAGTCCGCAAGGTGCTCATCGTGTGCCCCGCATCCGTCAAGGCGCAGTGGCGCGATGAGATCCGCCGCTTCTCCGGCCGCTCGTGTCAGATCGTCCTCGGCTCGGCCACGGAGCGCGAGAGGCAGTACGAGAACGAGAGATTCTTCACCATCTGCAACTACGAGCAGGTGATGCGGGACATCACCTCCATCGAGCAGATTGCGTGGGACCTGATCGTCCTCGACGAGGCGCAGCGCATCAAGAACTGGGAGGCGAAGACGAGCCGGATCATCAAAGGGCTGCGGTCGCGCTTCGCCCTGGCCCTCTCCGGAACGCCGCTCGAGAACCGGCTCGATGAGCTCTTCTCCGTCGTCGAGTTCGTCGACGAGCAGAGGCTGGGGCCGGCTTTCAGGTTCTTCAACCGCCACCGCATGGTGGACGAGAAGGGAAAGACCCTCGGCTACAAGAACCTGGACGAGCTCCGCCAGAACCTCCGGCCGGTCCTGCTCCGCAGGACGCGGGAGTCGGTCATGAAGCAGCTCCCGCCGCGGACGACGGAGATCCTCCGCATCCCGCC
>JAFGKN010000215.1 GCA_016928605.1 Planctomycetota bacterium
GCCGCTGGCCTAGTATAACGCCGCCCGCGAGCGCTGCCGCTCGCCTTGCCGCGCGCGTTCGCTGGCTCCCCGGGCCTGCCGGCCCTGGCTCCCCGGGCCTGCCGGCCCTCGTTGACAACCCGCGGGCGCGCCGATTAACTGACCGCCATGCGAGCCGTCGCCTTCATGAACCAGAAGGGGGGAGTGGGAAAGACCACTTGCGCTGTCAACCTCGGCGCAGCACTGGCGGAGGCCCGCCGCCGCGTCCTGCTCGTCGACATGGATCCGCAGGCCAACCTGAGCGTCCACTTCAACGTCGACATCCACGCGATCGAGCGATCCACCTACACCGTGCTCCGCGGGGAGTCGACGGCTCGCGAGGCTGTGCTTCCCGAGGTGAGGGAGCGCCTGTGGGTGCTGCCGGCCAACATCGATCTCTCGGGCGCGGAGATCGAGCTCGTCAGCGCCGTCGGACGCGAGAGCCTGCTGCGCGACGTCCTCCAGCCTTTCCTGGCCGAGGAGCCTTTCGACTTCGTCTTCGTCGATTGTCCTCCCTCTCTCGGCCTCCTCTCGCTCAACGCGCTGACGGCGGTCGAGGAGGTCTTCATCCCGCTGCAGACGGAGTACTTCGCCCTCCAGGGGATGACGAGGCTTCTTGAGGTGGTCGAGCTGATCCGTGCTCGCCTGAACCCGGCTCTGAGCGTCTCGGCGATCATCGCGACCATGTTCGATCCCCGGACGAATCTCGGCCGCGAGGTGCTGGAGGAGATCCGGAAGTACTTCGGCAAGAAGGTCTGCAGGACGATCATCCGCACGAACGTCACCCTCGCCGAGGCGCCGAGCCACGGGAAGACGATCCTGGAGTACGCGCCGTCGTCCCGAGGGAGCGAGGACTTCCGCAAGCTGGCCAAGGAGATCCTCAGGCGGTAGCTTGGATCAGTGACGCGCCGCGCCGAGCCGCGCCTCCAGCGATCTGCTTCCGGGCGATACCCATGCTGCTCCGACGTTGCCCACTGCCTCTCGAGCCTCGGGTCTCCGCCGCGGTCCTGCTCATCGCGATCGCGATGGCGGCCGCCCCGGCGGGAGCGCAGAGCGTCGCGGATCTGAGCGGACGCGGCATCGAGCACTTCAACGCGAGGCAGTACCACCAGGCGATCGAAGCCTTCGAGAAGGCCTTGCAGAGGGCCGCTGGCAGCGAAGCCGAGACGATCCGCAAGAACCTCGCGAGCGCGCTGGGGGCTCTCGGCGCGGAGTACTTCAACAGCGGGGAGTCGAAGCTCGCCGAGGATCTCTTCCTCAAGGGGCTGGAGCAAGCCGACAACTACTACTCCCACTTCGGGCTCGGCTATCTCTACATGCTCCGCAGAGAGGACGATGCGGCTCTTCTGCACCTCGAGGCGGCGCTCTCGCAGCAGCCCCGCTTCGCCGGGACGTACAAGCTGCTCGCGCTCGTGGATTACCGCCAGGGAAAGAACGACTCGGCCCGCGAGCGGATGGAGGAAGCCGTCCGGCTCGATCCTCGGGACGCCGAGGCCGAGATCCTCCTGAAGCGCTGGAGGACGGAGGCGAGATTCCTGAAGAGCTTCCGGGATGCGTCGACCTCCCGCTTCGCGCTGCGGATCGACCCGGAGATCCCCTCGCGCAACGTCGCCGCCGTCACGGCCGCCCTCCAGAAGGCTTACCAGTCGGTCGGAGATGGGCTCGGCCTCTGGCCTTCGTCTCCCACGAGCGTGATCCTCTTCGCGGACAAGAACTTCTACGAGGCGACCGGCTCCTACCACTGGGTGGGCGGGATGTACGATGGCCAGCTCAAGCTGCCCGTGCCCTCGGAGGATCTCTCCCCGGGTCCCTTGCGGGAGAAGCTCGAAGAGGTGATCCGCCACGAGTACGCGCACGTCCTGATCGCCCACCTGGCGCCGGAATGCCCCGTCTGGATCAACGAGGGCATCGCGCAGCACTTCGAGAGGCCCGGGGAGCGCGAGAGGATCTATGCGGAGCTGCGCGGCGCGAGGGACCGGCGCATTCCGCTGGACGAGATCCCTGCGCGGCTCTGGGCGGTCAGCGACGTGGAGCTGGCCCGCTGGAGCTACCGGGAGGGTCTGGCGTTCGTCGAGTTTCTCGTCGAGCGCTACGGCGAGTTCCGACTGCGCCTGCTGCTCGGGGCCATGGCCGAGGAGCACTCGGTGGAAAGGGCTTTCGCTCGGACCTACGGCCTGGACCGCGCGCAGCTCGAGGAGCGATTCTGGCGCGAGATCGACTCCTCGCCGGCCGAGCAGCGGCAGAGAGCGCCTGCGGCGGACGGCGAGGGACCCTCCTCGGGTTGAGCCGCCGGTCCGGGCCGCGGGGGCCAGCGCTCGGCGGCGGGGGAGAAGCCTCTCGAGGGCCTCAGTTGGCGCTGGTCCGGTCCGGCCCGGGCGCCGCGACGGCGGAGATGTTTCCCTCCTGTCGCGGCCCGGCCGAGCGGAGGGGCGTTTTCTCACCCTTCGACCGGGAAGCGACCTTGCGATAGCCGAGGGCCTTGAGGATTTTCAGCACCTCGCTCCAGGAGAGGAACAGCTTGCCGCTGCTATTCTTGTGCTTCTCGATGGCCTTGATGAACTGCAGTTCTTCACTGGAGAGCGACTCGAGCACGGCTCTTGCACCTCAGCTGTCAGGTTCTCGACGGGATGGTCGGCCCGGGAATCCGGGGCCCTAGACTACTCGGGGACTCGTCGCCCCCGCCGCTGCGCATCGACCGCGAGCGACGCTGGCTCCTGCCGGAGGTATCGGCGCACCGGCGGATGCGCCTGAAGCTCCGGCCGGGGCTCGCGCGCGAGAGAGGCCGAGGGGACTTCCCCCCCGGCTCTGCTCGAGCGATGTTTCCGGACGTCGCCCGCGCAGGGGGAGACGGCGCGGGGGCGAGCCGAGGGGCGAAGAAGGCCCGGAAAGGCTCTGGAGGGGCCGGAAGCGGCCCGCGCAGGCACGCCCGCGGGGCTGTTTTCAGGAAACCCTTGGGGCGTTTCCTTTTAGGTCCGGTTTTTGCGAATTTCTTCCTTGTTTCCACCTCGACTCTAGGCTATCTTTCTGTAGGAACCTAAATGTTAACGCGGTAACGGTATAGGTGAGGTTTAGGCGCTCGGTCGCGACACCTTGCCCGTCCGCAGAGCGCTAGCGCGGAGAAGAGCGCGTTTCGATTCCGCGCGCGCGAGTCGCGTCGAGCCGGAACCGGGGGCGTTGCTAGCGTCGAGGGCCGCGACGGAAGAGAAGTGTGAGCGAGGGATCGGAATCCAACCAGGAGGCTCGAATGCAAACGGTGACCAAACGCGAGCTTGTCCAGCGGATCGCTGAGAAGACCGGGGTCCAGCAGATCAGCGCGAAGGAAGTGATCCAGAGCTTCCTCGATGAGATCATCAACGAGCTGGCGAAGGGTAATCGCTTGGAGTTTCGCGATTTCGGCGTTTTCGAACCCAAGTCGAAAGCAGAGCGGGTCGCGCGCAATCCTCGGACGGGAGAGAAGGTGAAGGTCCCGGAGAAGACGACGGTCAAGTTCAAGGTCGGCCGTCTGATGAAGAAGAAGATCCAGCGAGAGGGCGACGATACGGGCGTCGAGGATGACGATCTCGACGATGAGGACGAGTCCTTCCCCTCGGCCTACCCCCAGCCGGCGGTCTCCAGCGATCCGCCGTCCCAGAAAGGCTGACCCGCCAGTCCCCTTGCCGAAGGGACTCCGTGGCCCGGCCTGCGAGCGCTCCACGGCGGGCCGCTGAAGCCTCGCAGGGGATCGCGTGGCGGGCAAAGGGACACCCGGAATTGGCTCGTCCCTCCTTCGCCGGAGGGTTAGAATCAACGCGAGGAGACGCCTAGGTGCCTGCGAGGACGGCTCGACCGGAGAGTCTCGAGCCTGCGACAGGTTTCCCACGGAGGGACGTATGAGTCGTTTCATCTGCTTCGGCGCGCTCGGCTTGCTGATCGCCGGGTGCTACCAGCTGCCCGAGACCCGGCCCGGGAAGGACGAGGTCTTCCAGGCGGCGGAGTCCGTGATCCTCGAGCGTTATCCGATGGCGGTTCCGATCCGCGACAGCCAGATGCTTCTGGCCCGCACTCCGGTCGAGATGGAGGCGGCCTACCTCTCCTGCCTCCAGATCACCGTGCACGTGACGCAGAACTTCACGGGGGCCTGGGAGCCGACGGTCCGCGTGGCGAAGTAC
The DNA here is from genome assembly GCA_016928605.1 of Planctomycetota bacterium. Taxonomy (GTDB): domain Bacteria; phylum Planctomycetota; class UBA8108; order UBA8108; family UBA8108; genus JAFGKN01. The sequence continues at coordinate 4,167 of JAFGKN010000215.1, forward strand.
ATAGAGACGGGGGAGCCGCCGCTCGGGGGCGATCCGCAGGCCGACACCCCGGCCGAAGCGCACCTCGTCGCCCGGAACGAGTGGACGCCGCTGGCCTACATGCAGGCGGATGCCGTGGCGATCCAGAAGGAGATCCTGGCGCGAGTGCGAGGGGAGGCGAAGAGCTGACGCGCGCGGCCTCGGCTCCGCATGAGACCATGGGGGCCCATAGCTCAGATGGTTAGAGCAGGGGACTCATAATCCCCGGGTCGCAGGTTCGAGCCCTGCTGGGCCCACCAGAGAGGCGCGAGGGCTCGCTGTTGCGGCGAGCCCTCATCGCGCCGCCCCCCGCGGGGACGCTGGAGCGGCTGTGGACGCTGCGGCGCCCTTTTTTGCTTGAGTTCCCCTTGCCGCCATCTAAGATAGCCCCCCAGCCGGTTTGTCCTGTAGGTCTCGATCCTCGCGTCGCTCGCGACTCTCGCGGTCTGGTCGCGCAACCGGCCCCCATGATGATCTCTCACCTTCGAACGGTCAGCTGCTCCTCGCCGTGCGCCCCGCGGTGGTGGTGGTCGCTCGCGGCGGCAGCTCTCTGGGGCTCTCTGGCCCTCGCAGGGCTCTGCGCGTGCAGCGACAAGTCGAAGCACCTACGGCCTGGAGATGCTTACCGCTACAAGCTGGAGCTCTTGAAGCGGCACAACGAGGAGCTGGCGCCTCACCAGTGCTCGGATTTCATGAGCCGTCCCGGCCGCACGCGCGGCGAGATCGACGGTATCCTGGATGACTACCGGGCGGAGTTCCGGAGGATCCAGGAGATCGAGCGCGCCCGGCTGGCGGCGGAGATGGAGGCGGAGCGCGAGGATGCGAGGGCGGGCGGCGACGAGGCCGCAGAGTCGGGTGATGGGGAGGGCCGGCCGGCCGCGCCGGATCCCCTGTCGGAAGACGAGGGGGAGGAGCGCGGAAGCTGATGCTCCCGGGACCGCCGGCGCGCGAGGGAAGAGCTTCGGAGCCGGCGGGAGCAGCCTCGATCCTCTCTCGGCCGGCGAGGGGCCGCTCGGGAAGCGGCCGAGACACATCTCCAACCAGCTGAAGAGCAAAACTCATGGAAAGGAAGTGGAGCCACATGGCGAAAGCGAAGACCTCGAGCGCGGCGGAAGGCCTTTCGACGGCGTCGACCACGGAGAGCGCGGAGCGAGGCGACCGAGCCGCGCGCGCACCGGCCGAGACCGGCTCGACCCGCGCTGGCAACGGAGCGGGCGCGAAGGGCCGGACGGGGTCTGCCGCGCCGGTCGATGAGAAGGAAGCGAAGGCGAAGTCCCAGTCGCTCGACTTCGCCATCTCGCAGATCAGGAAGAAGTGCGGGCAGGGCTCCATCATGTACCTGGGAGCCGATCACAAGGCCAACGTGAACGTGATCTCGACCGGCTCGCTCGCGCTGGACGCGGCGCTCGGCGTCGGCGGGGTGCCGCGGGGGCGGATCGTGGAGATCTACGGCCCGGAGTCATCGGGAAAGACGACCCTCACGCTCCAGATCGTGGCCAACGCGCAGCGCGCAGGGGGCACGGCAGCCTTCATCGACGCGGAGCACGCGCTCGACCCATCCTACGCGCGCCGGCTGGGAGTGGATCTCGACGGGCTTCTCGTCTCGCAGCCCGACTCGGGCGAGCAGGCGCTCGAGATCGCCGAGATGCTCGTCTCCTCGAACGCCGTCGACGTGGTGGTCATCGACAGCGTCGCGGCCCTGGTGCCGCGGGCCGAGCTCGAGGGCGAGATGGGAGACAGCCACGTCGGCCTCCAGGCGCGGCTGATGTCCCAGGCGCTGCGCAAGCTGACGGGTCTCGTCAACAAGTCCCAGACGTGTTTCATCTTCATCAACCAGATCCGCGAGAAGATCGGTGTGATGTTCGGGAGCCCCGAGACGACGAGCGGCGGCCGGGCGCTCAAGTTCTACGCCTCCGTCCGGATGGACATCCGGCGGATCGCCTCGATCAAGGAGGGCGATTCCGTCCGGGGAAGCCGCACGCGGGTCAAGGTGGTGAAGAACAAGGTGGCGGCCCCCTTCCGGCAGGCCGAGTTCGACATCCTGTTCAACAGGGGCATATCCCTCGCCGGGGACGTTCTCGACCTCGCCGTGGAGCACGGGGCCGTCGAGAGGAGCGGAAGCTGGCACTCCTACAAGGAGACCCGGATCGGCCAGGGACGGGATCGGGCCGTCCAGTTCCTCGAGGAAAACCCGGAGATCTTCACCGCGCTGATCGCCGAGGTCCGGTCGAGTATCGGCCTCGAGCCGCCCCGGTCCGCTCCAGCCCCGCAGGCCTGATACCGCTTCCGGAGCGCCAAGAGGTCCTTTGCGACCCTGGCTCACGAGCCAGAAGCCCTGATAAGGAGGAAGCAACATGAGTGGATAAGCTGAA
>JAFGKN010000216.1 GCA_016928605.1 Planctomycetota bacterium
GCGATCCTCGCGCGCCGCGCCTTCTCGGCGGCCGCCGCATCCATCCCCGGCGCGACGGCCCCCTGCACGCGGGCGGTGACGTCGCGGATCTCGCGCAGGATCACGATCTCGGTGCCCGGGCAGCGCAGCTCCTCCTCGCGGCTCCTCGCGAGAAAGCCCTTGTCCATGATGTCGAGCTCGCGCGTGCTCAGGTCCTGCAGGATCCCCGAGGCGACGTGGTGGTTGGTGAGGACGAGCCCGTCGCTCGAGATCACCGAGCCGGATCCCCCGCGCGAGATCCGCACGCAGCAGCGCATCACGCGCCGCGCCCACGCATCGTCCGGCCGGAAGCCGTGCTCCTCGCCGAGCCGCTCCACGGGCAAGCGGTTCAGGAGCCACATGCCCTCATCGCCCGGAAGGCGGCTGGCGGCCGCGATGACCAGAAGGACAGGGAAAACCACTGTGGATCTCATCGCGTTGTGCATCCTCGAGCCTCTCGTTGCTCTCGCGCGGAACGCGCGCGCCGCCCGCGGCCGCCGGAGCCGGCTCCGCAGGGCCTCCACCGTCTCGATCGGCGCGGCTCCTGCTCCCCCGCTCCGGTCCACTCCGGCGCGAGGGCCGTCTCGCGCACGGCCGCGCATCACGCATCCAGGACGATCACCTCATCGGAGATCTCGCTCGACAGGCCCTCGCCGGCGGGAAAGGACTCGGAGAGGAGATCTCGCAGGCGGTCGATCCCGCGCAGAAAACCGGCGGCCAGCCCCTCCTCGCGGATCCCCGCCCGGATCTGATCGCGGACATCTTCGAGCAGTCGGCTCACGGCTCCTCTTGAATCCCAAGCTGGATGAGGACAGGATCTGAGCGCCGCTGAACGGTCACGGCACCACGGTAGCAACCCGACCTGGAAAACTCAATTCGCTCCTGGACGGCTCTGTCATGCAAACGCCCCGCTCCGAAGGCCCGGCGCAGGCCGGGCGCGCGCTCGGCGTCCTGCTCGGCGCAAGCAACCTCACCCTCGCCCTGCCGGCTGCCGTCCGCGAGGGCCTCCGCCGCCTCGACGCATCTCCGCGGACTCTCGTCGTCGCCCACGGGCCTGGCCGCTCCTACGGCATCGACGCGGGCGTGGTGGGGTTCCGCTTCGCGGGGCTCTCGGCGTGCCGCCTCGCGGAGCAGATCGACGAGATCCGCGCCGAGGACGACGGGTGCACCGGCTGGGCGCTTCTCACCGACGTCGGGAACGACATCCTCTACGGATGCAGCGTGGAGGAGATCCTCGGCTGGGTCGACGGCATCGCCGCCTCGCTCCTCGAGCGCAGCCTGGCCGTCGGGATCACGGCTCTGCCGCTCGAGAGCATCCGGGCCCTTCGCCCGCTCAAGTTCGCGGTCCTCCGCCGCGCTCTCTTTCCCTTCCGTCCGATGTCGAAGGACGAGGTGCTCCGGCGGGCCGGAGAGATCCAGAGCGGCCTCGAGGAGATCGCGCGCTCGCGCGCCGCGCGCCTGCTGCCGGTCCGTCGCGAGTGGTACGGCGCCGATCCCATCCACCTGCTCCGCGGCCGGCGGGACGAGGCGCTCCGGCTCTGGCTCGACGGGATCGCTCCGGCGGGAGGCAGCCCGGAGGAGGGTGAAGCAGACGATGCGCGAGGGCGCTCGGCCGCGCCCAGCCGCGGCCTCAGGCGGCGCACGCTGCGGCCGGTCGCGTGGAGGTGGGCAGGGCTGCGCTTCGCCGGAGGACCGAAGCGCCTGGCGCTGGATGCGCGCACGGAGATCATCGCCCTCTGACCGGGCCGCGGCGGAGCGACCGCGACGCGGCGGGGCGACCGCGACGCGGCGGGGCGACCGGGCCGCGGCGGAGCGACCGCGACGCTGCGGGGCGACCGCGACGCTGCGGAGGGGGCATTGCAAAACCCCGGGCCCAAACCCAAAATGGCGCCCTCCATGCAGATCCGCGCTTCCACCATCATCAAGCTCGGGGGGAGCCTCCTCGGGCTTCCCGACCTGGCGGGCCGGCTGAAGAACTTCCTCGGCGACTTCTCGCGCCCGAGGCCGATCCTCATCTGCGGCGGGGGCGATCTCGTCGAGATGATCCAGCGCTGGGATGCGATGTACCGGCTGGGGGAGGAGTCCTGCCACTGGCTCGCGCTGCGCGTCCTCTCGATCAACTCGAGGATCGTCTGCCGCATCCTGCCCGACCTCCTCGTCCTGGTGAACGCGCCGGAGGACTGCCCGGCGGTCTGGCAGCGCGGGCAGGTCCCCGTCTTCGACCCCTACCATTACATCGCCGAGATCGACGAGGTGAGCCGGAATCCGCTCCCCCGCCGCTGGCGCGTGACCAGCGATTCCATCGCGGCCAGCATGGCCGTCGCCTTCGGCGCCGGCGAGCTGGTGCTGCTCCAGTCGATCCCCCTCCCCGAGCGCATGTCGCTGGCGGAGGCGGCGGAGGAGCGGGTCGTGGATCCACACTTCCCGCTGGTCGCGAGAAACGTCCCGCGCGTCGTGAGCATCAACCTGCGGGGCCAGGGTCTCGAGGAGAGCATCCTCTACGACCCCGACAGCCGGGAGGGCCTCTGAGCTTGCCGGAGGCCCGGCCGGCCGGCTCGCTGCGATCAGGTGGAGGCCAGGCAGGTGAGGCTGTCGCCGGTCGGATCGATGCCCGGCTCCGGGAAGGGAGGAGGCGGCGGCGCACCGGCCTGGAAGAGGTAGTTCAGCAGGTAGATGGGGTCGGTGAGCTGCACCGCTCCGTCGTCGTTCACATCCGCCATGTCGAGACAGAGCGGAGGCCCGCCGCCCTGGAAGAGGTAGAGCAGGCTGCGCACGGCATCGGTGAGGTCGATGCTGCCGTTCGCCTCGTAGTCTCCCCGCACGAAGAGGGGAACCAGCGAGCCGGGAGTCCCGCCGGGAAGCGCGGAGACCCTCCAGTTCTGCGGCAGGTCGTTGTCGCGATCCGGTCGTACGCCCGTCAGCTCGATGGAATGTCCGCCCCGTGCCTCCGGCCACGCCCCGCCGCGTCCGTACTCGAGTTGGTCGACGGTGGCCGGGTAGGTGTCGCCGGGACCCGCGTCGCGGACGCTCAGGGCCTCGCCCTCGTCGTCGAGGTTCCCCGCATAGGGGCCGAAGACCTGGCGCGACTCCGCCACGAGGGGATACCGCCCCGAGAACACGACGGGATTCTTGACGACCAGGATGATCTCGTCCTTCTCGACCGCCGCGCCTTCGGGAAAGATGTACCGGATCCCGCCGACCACGCTCCACCCGGAGATGTCGATGGCTCGCCCTGTCGTGTTGGTCAGCTCGATGAACTCGAGATTCTCGTCGCCTCCCTCGGGATCCGGAAGCAGCTCCGTGATCTTGAGCTCGGGGTGGGTCATCACGGACCGGTGATGGGCGTCGAAGAACCGGACCAGAGACTCGCGATGGTGCGCGATCTGCTCCTTGACGATGCGGACATGGGTGGCCATGTCCGGCTCCACCTCGCAGCCCGGATTCGAGGGATACCGCCCCCACCGCTCGATGTCGTCCGCCTGCTCCTTGTCGAGGAGCGCCATGAGGTCGTCGATGATCGGGTCGTAGACGTCGTTGCGGTACTTCTCCTTGACGACGTCCCATAGCCGCACGAGATACGCGCGCTGGTAGTAGCCCCCGCCCGCGAGGAAAAACTTGTCGACCATGTGGTTGAGCAGCGTGCTGCCGAGGACCGTCGAGCTGAACCAGGGGTTCAGGTCGTACGGGATGTCGCCGAGCATGCAGTCGTTGAGGGTCCCGACCTCCCTGCCGGGTCCGACGGCGTCCTCGTTGAAGTACTTGCCGAAGACGAGGTCCATGTCCCACGTGATGAAGCCCCAGCGGTCGGCCTCGGACTCGCGGTAGAGGAAATGGTTCTTGGCGAAGCTGTCGATGTTGTTGAGGACCACCTGGCTGATCTGGTAGCCGATGAGCTGCTCGGGCAGCACGTGCTCCTGCCAGAACTCGCGGGTCGGCCCTCCGGGCCCGCGAGCGTCCTCGTGGAAGGCGGCGATGAAACCGGACAGCGGCGTCAGATCCTCGTACTCGCGGGTCTCCTTCTCCCACAGCTCCGCGTAGTCCTCGGGGCTCGGCTGCTCCGAGACGCCGATCGGGGTGACGCCGGGATCGGTGCGGGGCGGCTGGCTGGCCTTGTAGAGGTATCCGTCGGGATCGAGCCCGTTGCGCCGGAGGAATCGCTGGTCGGGATGCTCGAGGTAGAGAAACAGCCCGTGGTACGCCCCGTTCATGTGGACGCGGATGAACTCCGTCTCGCAGTACGGAGCGGCGACCTGGCGGACGAAGTCCCAGGCCAGGTGCTCCCGCACGAGAGACTTGTCCGTCCAGATGCCCTGGAGGTTGACCTTGCGCACGCCGCGGAAGCTCCGTCCGGGATTGAAGCGCAGCTTGAAGTTCCGCTTCCTGATGACGCAGGCCGTGTTGCCGCGCCAGCGCACGCCGATCTGCGGGTAGAGCTCTCCCCGGAAGGCGAAATCGGCCGTGACGAGAGTGGTGCAGTTCAGGAAACGGTTCACGTCGGTGGGAATCGATGGATCCACCCTGGGGATGAGCAGGTGGTACACCGGCAGGACGGACTCAGGCTGCAGGTCGTTGACGTAAAATCCCCACGATTCGCCGAGATCGCGGCGCTCCGTGTCCAGCGGGGTGGGCGAGATCGCCGTCCGCCCGTCGTCCGTCGCCGCGAAGATCCGGAAGTAGACCCGGGATCCATCGGGGAAGGAGCCCAGCTCGCCGCCGTAGACTCCGTCCCGCTCGCCGCCATCGCCGCTTGCACCGTCGTCGAGGAGAGGGATCTCCCGCTCGGGCTCTCCCTCGACGTCGCGGCGAACGTAGCGCAGCACGACGGATGCGATCGAGGCTCCCTCGGGAGCGCGGACGCGGGCGGAGATCCAGACGGAATCGCTCGAGGTCGGCTCCTCCGGAAAGCGCCCGATGTGGGAGATATAGGCTCCTGGGCGGTCGCTCGCGACGGAGTTCGCGCCTCCGGGGGTGAGCGTCTCCTGGTCCAGCGGGATCGCGAGGCCCCGGAGCATCAGGGCGTAGAGATGGCTGCTGCCGGAGATGTAGCGGTACCGGAGGGAGAGCCGGTAGGTCTTCAGGTGGTCGAGCTCGAAGCGACCGAACCGGTAGTTGACGCTGTCGACCGATGTGCAGGCAGCGCCGCCGCAGTCGCCCGTCGAGATCAGCCTCAGGCCGCGGCTGCCATCCACGCCGATCCCCTCCTCGATCGCGGAGCCGGCCGAGTTGCCCGCCGCCTCCCAGCCGGCCTCCAGGAAGCTCCCCTCGAAGTCGCCGCCCGGAAGGAGCGAGGTGCCGGGGTCGTCGGTCGTCTCGAGAGAGACGTCATCGATGATGTACTCGCCGACTCCGTCGATCCCCAGGATGAACCGCTGCGTGACCAGATCCTCGAGCGAGCCCACGACCTCCACGCGGCGGAACTCCGGGTGGGGAACGAGCCGGCTCCGGTCCCAGGACGCTGGATCGCTGCCGGGAGCCGCGAGAGCCACCTTCTCGAGGCTCCGCCCGAGGCCGTCCGCCGCGGCAGGCCAGCCGTCCTGCTCGTGGTACTCGACCGCGTCGACGAAGCGTGCCTCGTTGTTGATGAGCTCGAGCCGCTCGCCGCGGTTGGAGAGCTGGCCGGAGAAATCGCCCACGGCGTTCTCGATGCCGAACCGCGAGCGGATGTAGCCCGCGTCGCGGCAGAGGACGAGATACCCGCCGGGCTCGATCGCGTGCTCCGCGCCGAAGATGAAGGAGATACCTTCCGTGAAGCGCCACCCCTCCAGCGAGATCGGCTCCGCCGTCAGGTTGTGGAGCTCGACGTACTCCTCCCGCTCGTCGTCGTCGCGCGCCGGGTGGAAGTGGATCTCGCTGATCACCACCGTCGCCGCGGCCGGCTGTGGAGGAGGACATCGCTCGAGCGGCGCTGGAGCGAGCGGCGTCGGCGACGAGGATATGCCTCCGCCCCAGTTCTCTGGAAGGTGGGACGGCGCGTCGATGCACGAGCGCTGGAGAGATTGCCCTCGACCGTCGGCCGCCGTGGGCCAGGGGAGCCGGTCCGAGTAGCGCACGGCATCGATCGCCGCTCCGAGCGCGTCGATGACGACGATCTCATCCCCGTCGTCGCCGAGCGAGGGCTCGTAATCTCCGAAGACCCTGCCGGCATCCAGCGACGGGTACGCGGCGAGGAACAGGGCGCGCCGGTGGCAGACCACC
>JAFGKN010000021.1 GCA_016928605.1 Planctomycetota bacterium
GCGCTCGTGCCGAAGAGCGACTCCGTGATCCGCACCGGAAGATCGTCGATGCGGCCCGCGACCCGCAGTCCGACGGCGCGCCCCGGGATGTCGAGGATCGGCGTGAAGGATGCGAGGTCCACGGCGCAGCCGTCGATCTCCGCCACCCCGCAGGGCTGTGCGAGGTCCGAGGGGCAGATCTCCACGGTGATGGCCTCCAGCGGAAGCTCGAGGAGGCCGGCGGGGAGGCAGAAGGAGAACCCCGGGATCGGCGCGATCAGCTCCTCGAGCAGAGCGACCGAGAGGCAGAGATCCGTCGCGGACTCGCAGGGCGGATGCGACAGGCAGGAGAGGGCATCGCCGGTCGGGTCCTCGCCGCACCCGGGATGGGGGGCCGCCGGCGGCGCGCCGGCCACGAAGAGGAAGCGGACGCAATGGACGGCATCCGTGACATCGATCGAGCCGTCGTCGCTCATGTCGGCGGCGTCAGCGCAGGGAAAGGGCGCTCCTCCGAGGAAGAGGCTCTCGAGGATGTCGATGGCGTCGGAGATGTCGACCGCTCCGTCCGCGTTGGGATCCCCCCGCCGGAATGCCGCGTCCTGGGCGGCGAGATGGGGGCCGAGCCCACCGGCGCAGAAGAGCGACATCCAGAACCAGATCGCTGACGGGGAGCGAAACCTCGACGATCCGTGAGGCGCGCGGTACAACATGGGTGGTTCTCCGGTATGCCTGGCGACTCGAATGCTGGATCCATCATATCCAGCCGCCCGGAGCGCCGACACCAGCATTTTTGAGGAGTTGTCGCGAGTCGCGCGGCGAGCCGCCCTCATGTCCATCAGCATCTTCGATCTCTTCACGATCGGCATCGGCCCCTCCAGCTCCCATACCGTCGGTCCGATGCGGGCCGGCCTGCGCTTCGCGCGCGAGCTGGAGACATCCGGCCGGCTCCCCTCTGCGGCGCGGGTCGAGGCGCAGCTCTTCGGCTCGCTGGGGCTGACAGGCCGTGGGCACGGGACCGACTGGGCGCTGCTCCTCGGCCTCGAGGGCGAGACTCCCGAGAGCGTGGATCCGGAGGACGTGCTCGAGCGGTTTCGGTCGATCCGCGATGCGCGCCGCCTGAACCTCCTCGGTGTCCGCGCCATCCCTTTCCAGCCGGACAGCGATATCCTGTTCCATCGGATGGAGAGCCTTCCCCTCCACCCCAACGGCATCCGGATCGCCGCCTACGCAGCCACGGGGGCGAAGCTCCTCGCGCGCGAGTACTACTCGATCGGAGGCGGCTTCGTCGTCGACGAGGAGACCGCCCGGCAGGACCGCCTCGTGCATCCCGCGCCGGATGACCCTCTGCCCTTCCGCACCGCACAGGAGCTGCTGGAGATCGCCCAGGCGGAGCGTCTGTCGATCGGCGAGATCGTGCTCCGCAACGAGGCCGCCCGCAGCCCCGAGAGCGAGGTCCGCCGGAGGCTGCTCGAGATCTGGCGCGTCATGGAGGACTGCGTGCGGCGAGGATGCCGGGCGGAGGGGATCTTGCCGGGCAAGCTGCACCTGCGCAGGCGAGCGCCCGCCCTCTTCGCCATCCTGACGAGCCGGCCCGAGGACTCTCTGCGCGATCCCCTGACGATCCTCGACTGGATCGACCTCTACGCGCTCGCCGTGAGCGAGGAGAACGCCGCCGGTGGACGCGTCGTGACCGCTCCGACCAACGGGGCGGCCGGCATCGTCCCCGCCGTCCTCCACTACTACCAGCGGTTCCGGACGGGCGCGACCGACGAGGGCGTCGTCCGTTTCCTCCTCTGCGCCGGCGCGATCGGCATCCTGTACAAGGAGAACGCGTCCATCTCCGGGGCCGAGGTCGGCTGCCAGGGCGAGATCGGCGTCGCCTGCTCCATGGCCGCCGCCGGTCTCACGGAGGCGCTCGGCGGCACGCCGCTCCAGGTGGAGAACGCCGCCGAGATCGGCATGGAGCATCATCTGGGGCTCACCTGCGACCCGGTGGGAGGGCTCGTCCAGATCCCCTGCATCGAGCGAAACGCCGTGGGCGCGGTCAGCGCGGTCAACGCGGCCCGGATCGCCCTGCGCGGCGACGGCAAGCACTTCGTCTCCCTCGACCGGGTCATCGCCACCATGAAGCAGACCGGCGCCGACATGATGAGCAAGTACAAGGAGACCTCGCGCGGCGGCCTCGCGGTCAACGTCAGCGAGTGCTGAGCGCCCGGACGGCAGGCCAGGGCGGGGGAACCGGCCTCTCCCCGGGAGCGCCAGGCTCCCGCCGGGCGGCGACGGCCACCGCCGGCCGCAGCGCGGGGGTGTGGCGCCGAGCTCTCCGGGGCCGTGAGAGGTTCGCTGGGGGGCGAACGCCTGGCGGTTGCCGCAGGAGGAGTTCCGGCTGCCGGGGATTCGGGCGGCAGGCCGGGGTGAGTTTTTTTGCCACCTTACGGGAATTCGGGCTGGAAAAATGCCGACCGATAGCTAACATCGCAGGCTTTCAGAGCTTCTGGTGAGCGCTCGAGTGCGGGCGGCCTCGGGACGATCATCTATCCAAGCAGCGTTTCCGCCGCGTCTCAACGGACTCATGGAGGTGATTGCGCGTGATCAGAGTGAGC
>JAFGKN010000217.1 GCA_016928605.1 Planctomycetota bacterium
CCTGGTCCTCTACGGCTATGTCCCGGGGACGATCTACGGCGCTGGAAACGCAGATCCGGATGGCTCTCCCGCGGAGCTCTTCATCGAGTCCGCCGATGGGGATGCGATCATCAACCACGCGGACTGGATGTTCTACGTCTCGACCCCGAACAACGGGGCGCTGGGGCTCGAGAACCTCATGGACACGACCGGCATCATGCTGAGCCTCAATGACAGGCCCATGGTCGTGACCCCTGAAGCAGCGGAGATCGCGCCGAGCCTGGTCGACTTCTGGACCGACCGCCCGCTCAGCCTCAAGGCCCTTTCAGGCCAGTGGTTCGTGGAAGCCTCGCTCGCGGAGGATCCGTTCCGCGGCACGCACGCCGATCCCGTCATCGTCCGCGACGGCAACCGCGGGCGCGTGATCCCCGCGCTCCAGGCCAACGCGCAGGCCGATCCGAAGGGAGCCGTGGCGGCCGAGATCATCACCTGGCTCATGGACCAGGTGCCGACCGTCGAGACCGGTCCCTACTTCGTGCGAGGGGATCCGGACTCGAGCGGCGTGGTCAACATCACCGACGGCATCCGCATCCTCAGCTACCTCTTCACGGGAGGACTGCCGCTCGAGTGCCCTGATGCCGGAGACACGGACAACGACGGAGCTCTCTCGATCACCGACGCGATCAAGGTCTTCGGATATCTTTTTCTCGGCCAGGGCGAGCCGGCGGCTCCCGCCCCTTCCAACCCGACCTACGCCGCCAGTGATTGCGGCGTCGATACGGAGACAACCCTCGGCTGCGGCGTCGAGGCCGTCACCTGCGGAGGAACGGGTCCTCAGCCCTAGGCCCAGAATCACGGAGCCGCGGATGCGCCGTCGCCGTGGCGCGGCGCATCCGCCCGAAAGCGCGCGGCGGACCGCATCCAGTACCGGCATCGCGCTTGACTTCGGCTCCCCTCCGCTCCATTCTCGCCTGGCGGAGGCGAGGGGGATGCGAGACGAAGGGCGAGGACCATCCACGGAGCGCGGGCGGTCCCGCCAGCGGCCATCGATCCACGGGGAGGAGGAGCTGGGAGATGCCTGACAAGACCCACCGGCGTGATTTTCTGAAGCGCAGCGCCTCGATCGGCCTGCCGCTCATCGTTCCGGCGTCGGTGCTCGGCAGGGGAGAGAGCACTCCGCCGAGCGAGCGGATCCTGCTGGGTGCCATCGGCGTCGGCAACCGGTGCGCCGCCGTGCTGCCGGAGTTCCTGGCGCGGGCCGATGTGCAGGTCGTCGCTCTCTGCGATGTCCGGCGGAACGTCCTCCTCGCGAGGGCGCGGCAGGTGGACGAGCGCTACGGGAAGAAGGCGGCGGCGACCTTCTCGGATTTCCGCGAGCTGCTCGCGCGCGACGACATCGACGCGGTGTACATCGCCACGCCGACCCACTGGCACGTCCCGATGGCGCTCGAGACCGTGCGCCGGGGCAAGCATCTCTACATGGAGAAGCCGGTGGGCCTGAGCGTGGAGCAGGCGCAGCTCCTCCGGGATGCCGTGGCGAAGCACGGGCCGGTCTTCCAGCTCGGCCTGCAGCAGCGGTCCTCGAAGAACTTCCGCTTCGCCTGCGAGCTCGTGCGCAGCGGCCGCATCGGGAAGGTGGGTCGCATCGAGGTCGGCGTGCCGGGCGGATCGGAGGCGCCCTCCTTTCCGGAGATGCCGGTCCCGGACGGGGTCGACTACGACCGGTGGCTCGGTCCCGCGCCGCTCCGGCCGTTCACGGAGAAGATCCTCGAGACGAGCTACCACGAGCGGATCAGCGACTTCGTCCCGGGCGGATTCATGAACGCGTGGGGGATCCATCACCTCGACATCGCTCAGTGGGGAAACGGCACGGAGCAGACGGGACCCTCCGAGGTCGAGGGGACGGCGGTCTACCCGAAGGCCGGCCTCGTCGACACTCCGATCACGTGGGACGTCGAGCTGCGCTTCCCGGGCGGCGTCGTCGTGAGCTTCGCCGACACCTCGAAGAACCGCTTCGGCATCCTCTTCCGGGGAAGCGAGGGGTGGGTTCACGTCAACCGGGGCAGCCTCGAGACGAGCCCCGGGTCGCTCGCGAAGGCGGTCATCGGCGAGGGGGATGTCCGCCTCGCGGGGCACGATCAGGAGCACGAGAGCCACGCCTGGAACTTCATCGAGTGCGTACGGTCGAGGAAGCCGACCCTCGCTCCCATCGACATCGGCGTGCGGTCGGACACGCTCAGCCAGCTGAGCGACATCGCGGTGCGGCTGGGACGGAAGCTGGCGTGGGATCCCCGGACCGAGCGCTTCGTCGGGGACGCCACGGCCAACCGCCTGCTCAGCTCCTACCCGCTGCGAAGCCCCTGGAGGGTGTAGGAGCGAGCCCGGAGACGCCGTATCGCAGCACGCGGGGCGGGCTCACTGCTCCTTCACCTGCGGCTCTTCGCCGCAGGTGAGATCGTCCTCCGTCGGATCGCAGCCGGGGTCCGGGAAGGGAGGCGGAGGGGGGCTCGCGCTGCCGAGGAAGAGGAAGTTGAGAAGCCGCACGGGGTCGGTGATGTTGATCTGGCCGTCATCGTCGGCGTCGCAGGCGTCGAGGCAAGCCGGGGCATCGGCGCCGACGAAGAGGTAGAGGAGGATGGCGATGGCGTCGGAGATGGTGAGGCGGCCGTCCTCCTCCACGTCGCCGCGGATGAAGGGCCTCTCGGCGGGGATCTCGCAGAGCGAGCCGGGTCCGGCCTGCCCGTCGAGGAGCGGGACGACGCGGTAGAAGATGCCGCAGGAGGGAGGCGATGGATCGAGCCACTCCGAAGCGCCCGCCGGCAGCACAGCCGCGCGGTCGCGGCCGCGGTAGACCTCGAGCGCATGGTACTCGCCGGCATTCGTCCACCGTAGATGCGCTCCGCCGGCCGCGCGCTCGGCCCGCAGGTCGAGCACGGACGGCAGCGGCGCGAACGCGCGGTAGAGGACGAGGTCGCTGACGTTGCCCGCGCGGGAGGACACGAGAACGGAGCAGCCGTCCGGAGCGAGGGCGAAGCCCTCCGAGCGGGGGTACGCGTCCGAGTCGAGCTGGATCTCGACGCCCGTCACCTCGCCGCGGCGGGTGACCTCGACGAGCTTCGTGATGCGGTGATCGAAGGGGCCGGCCGCTGAGACGTAGAGAGCGCCGCGCGCGGCGTCGATCGACAGGCCGTAGTTGTAGACACCGTCCTGAAGGGGCGGGCGAGGGTGCGGGAAGGAAGCGAGGAGCGCTCCGTCGAGAGAGATGTTCGAGATCCTGCGGGCGTTGCGCTCCAGCAGCCAGAGCGTATCAGTGCTGGAATCCCACGCGAGCCCGCTCGGAAAGGGGACGAGGACGTCGCCCGCAGGCGGCGGAGCGAC
>JAFGKN010000218.1 GCA_016928605.1 Planctomycetota bacterium
CGGCGCGGTCACGCGCCTGAGCGACCACCTCGCGGTGCACCACGGAGCCATCCAGGTCGGCATCGTCATCGACGGCGAGCGCGCGCTCCTCATCGACGCGGGCGACGCATCCGTCCTCGATGTCCTCGGCGGTCTCGGCGTGCGCACTGTCGACCGCGTTCTCTTCACGCATCACCACCGCGACCAGGCCTGCGGAGCGTATCTCCTCGCGGAGCGCGGGGCGCGGATCACGGTCCCCGCCGCGGAGAGGGACTGGTTCGAGAAGGTCGAGGGCTACTGGGAGAGCCCGAAGAGCCGCTGGCACATCTACAGCTTCCATCCGCACAGCATGGTGCTCGCCGAGCCGGTGCGCGTGGACGACACGGTCGCCGATGGCACGGTCATCGAGTGGGGACCGGCGCGGATCCTCGTTCTCTCCACGCCGGGGCACACGGATGGCTCGGTGAGCTACATCGTCGAGGCGGATGGCGGGAAGGTCTGCTTCTCGGGCGATGCCATCTACGACGCCGGACAGGTGTGGGACATCCACAGCCTCCAGAAGGGGACCAGGACCACCGACTATCACGGCTTCCTCGGCGCGCGCGAGGAGCTCGTCGCGAGCCTTCGCAAGATCGCCGGCCGGAGCCCGCGGATGCTCGTGCCTTCGCACGGCAGGATCATGACTGATCCCGCCGCCGCGATCGACGAGCTGGCCCGGCGGCTCGACGAGGTCTACGACCGTTACGTCGCGATCTCAGCCCTCCGCTACTACTTCCCCGACATGTTCCGGGAGTCCGAGGGCCGGCCGGGGCACATGGCGTTCGCCGCGGAGAAGACGCCGCCGGCGTTCCTGCGGCACATCGGGACCTCGTGGGTCATCATCTCGGAGTCGGGCGGCGCCTTCGTGATGGACTGCGGCAGCCAGCGGGTCGTGGATGAGCTCCTGAAGCTCATCGAGAAGGGCGAGATCGGCTCCGTGGAGGCTCTCTGGGTGACCCACTACCACGACGATCACGTCGATGCGATCCCCGCCTTCCAGAAGACCTTCGACGCGCCCTGTTTCACGGACCGGTCGGTGGCGGACGTCATCCGCCAGCCGCTGGCCTGGCGCCTGCCGTGCATCTCGCCCAGCGCGGCGCGCGTCGACCGTGTGACGAAGGACGGGGAGTCGTGGGAGTGGCGGGAGTTCCGCCTCACGGCGTACCATTTTCCCGGCCAGACGCTCTACCACGCGGGCCTGCTCGTGGAGGGCAGGGACGTGCGCATGCTCTTCGTCGGCGACTCGTTCACGAGGGCCGGCATCGATGACTACTGCGCGCCCAACCGCAACTGGCTCGGCGAGGGCGTCGGATTCGACCGCTGCATCGCGCTGGTCGAGAAGCTCGCGCCGACCCACATCTTCAACTGCCACGTGGAGAGCGCGTTCGCGTTCACTCCCGAGCAGTGCCGCTTCATGCGCAGCAAGCTGGCGGAGCGGGAGAAGCTGCTCGCGCGCCTGCTCCCCTGGGACCGCCCGAACTACGGGCTGGATGCCTCGTGGGTGCGGTGCTTTCCCTACGAGCAGAGATCGAGGCCGGAGGTGGAGGTGGAGATCCGGGTGATCGTGACCAACCACTCCGCGGCGGCGCAGACGGCCGCTGCGCGCGCTGTGACGCCGAGGGCCTGGAGAGCCGAGAAGGAGGGGGCCGCGCGGGCGCATGCGGCGGCTGCATCGTGGCGGAGCGCCCGCATCGAGTCGCGCCGCGAGGGGGAGATCGCGCTCCGGATCCGGGTCCCGCGGACCGCGCCGGGGCGCTACGTGATCCCTGTCGATCTGCGGCTTGCAGGCCGCCACCTGCCGCAGATCACCGAGGCCATCCTCGTCATCGAGTGAGGAAGCGGCGAGGAAGGCGATTCCTTTCGAGAAGGATCTCTCCGAGACATGGAAGTCGTATCCCCGGAGAAGCTGCAGGACCACCTCGGACATCTCTGCCTCGAGATCGGCGTGCGCCTGGCGGGCAGCGATGCGGAGCGACGGGCCGCAGAGTACGCGGAGGCGGCGCTGCGCGACGCCGGAGCGCCGGATGTCCGCGTCGAGACCTTCGCGGTCCGGCGGCGGGCCGTCGGCGAGGAGCGCCTGGATGTCGACGGCTCCGGCGGCTGGCAGCCCTTCTCCTGCTCGCTCTTCAGCAGCACGCCGGGCACCGGGGGCGAGGCGGTGGAGGCGCCGCTGGTCTTCTTCGAGGCGCCTGCCGAGTACGCTCGCGAGGACCTCTCGCACCTCCGCGGCAAGGCGGTCGTCCACCTCGGATGCCACATCGAGTCGAGGCGGCAGTACCGGAGGTTGATCGAGGCGGCGCCCGCGTTCCTCCTGCTCGTCGACGTGAGGTATCCGGCCTCCACGCCGCGCGCCGACGGCATGTTCCCCTCGTACACCAGCGACGTCGGCGCGGTCCCCTCGGTCAACGTCGCCTTCCAGGACGCCTGGCGCTGGAAGGTCGAGGGCGCCGCGCGGGCGCGCCTGCGCGTGGCGGGAGGGATGCGGTCCGGAGAGTCCCAGAACGTGATCGCCGAGCTGCCGGGAGACTCCGCCCGGAGCGGGGTGCTCTTCCTCGGCGCTCACCACGACACGCAGGCCGACTCGGTGGGAGCGGACGACAACGCGACGGGGGTGGCGGGTCTCCTCGAGCTGGCGCGCGTGCTCGCCCCGCTGCCGAGACGCCGGACCATCCGCCTCGTCAGCTTCGGCGCCGAGGAGCAGCTCTCGGTGGGCAGCGCCAGGTACGTCCGCGAGCACCGAGCGGAGCTCGCGGTCCGCGGGCGGCTGATCTTCAACCTCGACAGCTTCGGATCCTGGATGGGCTGGAACGATCTGGTGGTCAACGGCACGCGCGAGCTGGAGGAATGCTGGCGCGCGGCCTTCGAGTCCCGCGGCGAGTTCGTGAGGATCGCGCGGAGCATCGTGCCCTATGCCGACCACTTCCCCTTCGTGGCCGCCGGCGTGCCGGGCCTGACGCTGATGCGATCGAACTGCACGGCGGGGCGGTTCTTCCACCACAGGCCCGACGACGATCTCTCGCGGGTCTCGACCGCCCGGATGGCGTCTCTCCTCGACGCCGTCGCTGAGCGGATGGCCGACCTGGCGGCTCGGCCCGATCTGCCCTTCGAGCCCCGCGTTCCTCTGGAGTGCGCCCGCGAGGTCGAGTCCTTCTGGATCGACCTCTTCGGGGGATGGGAGTAGTTCAGAAGACCGCGAAGAAGACGTTGGCGAAGGTGCTGATCGGCGCCTGCTCGCGCATATCCTCGACCGCCTCGCGGGCGAGCACGAGCACGCGGACCAGCTCATCCCAGGCTTCCCGGTTGTTCAGAAGCTGGCCGACGGTCCCCTCGCCGGCGTTGGCTTTCTGGAGGATGTCGGAGAGCGAATCCACAGAGTCCACGACGGTCTCCGAGAGCTCTTCGCTGCTGATGAGCCGACCGAGCAGCCCCTTCTGCGAGCGCAGGTCGGATGCGGCGGCGCTCATCGTGTCGATCGTCTGGAGGAACTTCTCCTTCGCGGCGCCGTCGCTGATGAGCGCGCCGGCGATGCCGGTCTGCGCCTCGAGGTCGTTCGCGATCGTCCGCAGGGGCCCATCCTCGCCGTTGAGGAACGCGAACGCCCCCTGGATCTCCGAGACCGCTGCCTCGACCTTGTCTCCGAGCTCGGCATCGTTGAAGAGCCTGCCGACCAGGCTCTGCTCGCCGCGGACCTCCTGGTTCAGCTTCTCGAAGGTTCCGCGGAACTCATCCACTGCGCCCTCCACCCTCGCGGTGAACTCGGGGTCGCGGAGCAGCTTGTGGAGGAGTCCGCCCTCGTCGCCGATGGCTTCGCGGATTTGCTCGAAGAGATCGCCTTCAGCGTTGCCGACGAAGTGCATCCAGTCGCTGCCCACGCGCATCCCCGGCCGCGCCACGATCTCCAGGAAGCGGCCTCCCAGGGGGCCCGCGCTTCGCACGAAGAACTCCGTCTGGTCGGTCAACGGGATCGAGATGGGGCCGCTGAGGCTGCAGACGACCAGGATGTCGCCCTTCTCGCTCGGGGCGAACTCGAGCCTGTCCACCTGCCCCACGCGGAGGCCGCGGTACCTGACGTCCTCGCCCGTCTTCAAGTTGTCGATCTGCGGGAACCGGATCGACAGGCTCTGCACGTCTCCCCACGGCGGCCCTTTGATGACGTAGGTGGCGACGCCGACGAGGGCGAGGCTCCCGAGAAACACGATTCCGACGATGAAGTTCTTGAGTGAGCTTTCCTGC
>JAFGKN010000219.1 GCA_016928605.1 Planctomycetota bacterium
TACATCTGCGGGATGGTCCTGGCCGAGTCGACCGCCGGTGACCCGCATTTCGTGCGCCGGCTTCGGACGCTGACCGTGGGTTTTCTGACCCCGTTCTATTTCCTCCGCGCCGGCTCGCTGGTCACGCTGCCGGCGCTCGCGGCGGCTCCCTTGGTATTCCTGGCGCTCTTCGCAGGGAAGTCCGCCGCCAAGATCTTCGGCCTCTACCCCGTCGTCGGGGTCTTCCGGAAGGATCGGACCGAGCGCTGGTACTACACGCTGATGATGTCCACGGGACTCACCTTCGGGACGATCTCCGCGCTCTACGGGTTCACGAACGGTATCGTGACGCAGCAGCAATACTCGTTTCTCGTCGCGACCGTGATCGCCAGCGCGGTGATCCCGACACTGATCGCCAATGCCGCGTTCCTGCCGCGGCACCTGCTCCCTCCGCGCAACGGGATGCCCGGCCAGGTCGGCGGCGAGCCGCTACCGCCGGGTACGGCCCATCCTCCCAAGGAGGAGGAAGACCTGAGCGAGGAGTGACTCCATCGCAACCCGCGAAGCACGAGAATGGGCGCTGAAGGCCGCCGCTCAAGGACAGAGCGGCAGCGCAAAGCAGGTGCTGCGATGGATCGAGCAGGGGGAGGAGCCTCGTGAATCCTGATCGCCGGCGAGCCTTCCCTGGATCGCCGCTGACGGGTTGGCGCCCGACATAACCGCTGCGGCGCGGCCGATCCTACTTCCGGCGCCACGACTTCAGCTCGCAGGGGTAGAACGAGGCCCGGATGGGCTCTCCGGCTCCCGAGATCGGGAGGCCGCTCACGGCATCCTCGAGCGGCCCCGCGCCGGGTAGCCGCACCGCGACGTTCTCCTTCGCGACGAGACCGACGTTGACGAGCGCGAACCACGTGCCGTGCTCCTCCGTCCGGATCGACCGCACGACGATCTCCGGATCGTCGGAGGCGCCTTCGAGCCTCGTGCTCGGGAGCGCCGGCAGCGCGAGAAACGCGGCGTGGAATCGCCGCGCGTACTGCGGGAACCCGCGCCCGAAGTTGTTCCCGGCGAGGTACCCGATGTGGGTGGGATCACCGTTCGCCACGGCCACCGCCTCCGACAACATGCAGTACGGACCCGCGCGCTCGATGTCTGCCACGAAGTAGCCCAGCTTGCTCTCATCGCCGGCGTCGAACGCCATGTTCTCGTTGAGGGCGTGGTGGCGCACGACGGCGAGGCCCGTCCGGGTCCGGTAGGAGTCGAAGGTCCGCGGCGAAGCCACGGTGTAGAGACGGTTGAAGGCGTGGGTCAGCATCACGCCGTCGACATCCCGGTACCGCTCGGGATCGTCGGCCGGGCGGGCGTGCTGGACCTCCCAGCCGCCCCACGTCAAGCCGGCAGACCGGAGGGCCTCGAGGTAGAGGTCGCCCGCGACCACCTCGCCGACCGTGACGGTACGGATGACCTCCCCTTTCGCCGTCCGGTGCTCGGGGCGCTCGAGGAGCGCAGTCCACGCATCCGGTCGGTCCGTCACCAGCCTCGGCTCCCACGACGGAAACCCGACGCCCGGCTCCGCGGGACACCCTGTGAAGAGGACCACGGCGTCCTCGATGCCGCCCTCCCGCAGGTGGTCGCGCAGGCCGGCGAGGAACGCGAGCCTCTTCGTCTCCCACCAGTCGAGGTAACGCCGGTAGAGCTCCGGATCCTCCCGGATCCGCTCGCGCGTCACCGCCCCGCCGCAGCGGACATCGTCGGCAAACCGCTCGAGCGTCGCGCCCGCGAAGCTCACGGGGAGCTGGGAGCGCGGGCGGAGCCAGATGCCCGCGAAGCGCGCCTTGGAGCGGAGGCGGATCACCGTCAGGTCCAGCATCTTCTTGAAGTCCGCATGGGTCTCCGGATCGGTGATATCCGCGTTGGCCTTCTCGATCCACGCGATGTGCGTGTACGCGTCGTCGCGGGTCAGCGGCTTCGCGCGCTTCTGGTTGCCGAGGCCCTTGTAGCCGAGGCTTCCGCTGTACTCGTAGTAGGGAAGGACGTCGAGGCCGCAGCGCCCCATGAGGGCGACGATCTCCGCCCAGAGGTGCTTGACGTGGTTTCCGTGGAAGACCCAGTCGTGGCCGCCGTACGGAGTCGAGTCCCAGTGCTGGCAGGCGCCGAACTCGAGCAGATCCTTGCTGTACGTGTTCACTCCGAGGAACCGCATCTGCTCTGCCTTGTACCTGAACCAGGCGATCGGCTCATCCAGGCCGCGGGTCCCCGGATCCTTCCCTTCGATGACCCCGTCGGACATCTCCTCGCGCCAGAAGATGCGCCGCCGTGGAAGACCGTCCGGCGGCAAGCGCAAGGGGAGGACGAGCCGATCCGGGTCCACGACCTCGAGGAGCCGGATCCGGGAGACCGCGGCGCCTCGGGACATGGGGAGATCCCGGGCCGAGAACTGCGCGATCGTCACGTCGAACCCATCTTCGGGGGTGAGCGTGCGCGGCTTCGGGCCGCGCACGAGACCCAGCTCCGGGAACCGGTCGTGCAGGTGAAACAGGAGAGCCCACGTCTCCCAGCGGCCGGAGAGCGGGATGTCGATCGACTCGTTCAGGTTGTCCACGTACTTCGGATGGAGCGCGTCGCCGACGGTCGGCCCCGTGTGGAATCCTCGCGACGTCTCGCTTCCGGTGTTGATCACGATCAGGTTCCGGGGCGCGTCCTCGGGGTAGTCGACCGCGAGGACGTAGGCGGATCCCGGCCGGAGGAGCTTCCCGCGACCGACCCGATAGCTCACGTACGCCGCCTCACCGCGCACCGGCGGCAGGACGCGGCACCGTCTACCGAGGATGGTCTCGACCCGGCTCGCGTCCTCCGGGCTCTGGCGGAAGACGCGGTCGGTCCCGTCCGCTGCGCAGTCGATCTCCTCCACGAGCGAGAGCTGTCCGAAGGGCTCCATCGCCCCGGGGTCGCCCAGATCGCTCTCGTTGACGACCCCGCGCGGCTCGAGATCGAGCCGGATCTCCTGGCCCCGCATCGGTGCGCGCGCCGTCGCGCACACGCCGACGACGAGGAATGCCGTGGCCACCCGATGTCCTGCAACTCCGTGCATCGATCGCTCCGCTTCAGCGAGTACGGGACCCGCCGCCGCGGGGAAACCGGACCGCAGCGTCTGATCCTCCGAGCTGCATTGTGCCTCCATTCGCGTGGCAGGTCCACGTGACGAGGAAATCCTCCTGCCGCGAGCGCATCGCGCCGCGCGGCTCCGGAGCTGCAGGGCATGCCGCGGGTCTCCTCTCGGAGCAAGTGCGCAATTTCACAAATGCTCGTGCACCTGGCCGGCGTTTTCGCCGTGATGCGCGGCGGTTGCGGCGGGCTCCGCCGGCTCCATCCGTCGCGGATCTGTCTCCGGGGAGAAGAGCGGATGTCGCGGCCGCGGGTGGCCGGAGAATCGACGCGCTCGGGCCGCGCCGTTGCCCTGCAGGGAACATCGTGGCACGCTGTAGGACTCGGGGGAGACCGGAGCCGCGCCCGCGGCGAGGCTTCGGCGGAACCCTGCAGCCACCCGGATGGAGGCGATCGATGGCCGAGCGCGGCGAGCGAGATCTCCAGGAGACCGTCGTCCTCGTCGACGCGGCGAAGCGCGGCGACCGGAGCGCCGCCGAGGAGCTGTTCGCGCGCTATCTGCCGCGCGTTCGCCAGATCGTCGCCCTGCGCACGGGGCAGCGATTGCGGCGGCTCGTGGAGGTGGACGACATCACCCAGCAGGTGCTCCTCAGGGCGCTCGAGGGCCTCGAGCGCTTCGAGCACCGCACGGAGGGGAGCTTCCTGAGCTGGCTCGCCGACTGCGTCGCCTGCGAGATCACCGCGCTCGCGAGGCGCTTCGGCGCCCGCAAGAGGGGCGGCGGCTGGCATCGCGAGCCGCTCCTCTCCTCGCTGCTCGCCGACCGCGGCGCTCGCCCCAGCCAGCTCGCCGAGGCGGCGGAGACCGAGGAGCAGATCGAGGAGGCGCTCCACGCGCTGCCGGGCCACTACCGCGAGGTGATCGTCCTGCGCCAGCTCTGCGGCATGTCGTACGCCGAGATCGCCGCGGCGATGGGCTTTCGCCAGGAGGCCAACGCGCGCAAGGCGTACTCTCGCGCGGTGCAGAAGCTGGAGGCGATGCTGCCCGGGAAGTGATGCATCGCTAGTGGCTGTTGAAGAGGACCTCGATCGAGCCGTCGACGCCGAGAGCCGCGAGGTCCGCCTCGCTGTCGCCGTCGAGATCTGCTGCCTCGACCCAGGACGGCCGGAACGTCTCCTCGAGCGGCTCGACGCGGAGCGGCTCCGGCTCGAAGCGGCCGGGGAGCGCCTGCAGGAAGATGACCAGGTGGCCGGTCCCCATGTCCTGCGTCACCAGGTCGAGGTCTCCGTCGCGGTCGAAGTCGGCCGCCGCGACCATCCTGGGTCTTCCCGTGACGCCGGGGCCGCCGAGCGTCAGACCCGGGAGCCCATCGACGCCGAAGCGTCCCAGGGCGTCCTGCAGGAAGAGCGCCACGTTGTCGCTGAAGGAGTTGACCGAGACGATGTCGAGGTCGCCGTCGCCGTCGATGTCCTCCGCGATGATCTGCCAGGGGTAATTGGTGGCGGCGGGGCCGCCCAGCCTCAGCGGACTCGCCGCGAACTCACCCGGAGCCGTCTGCGAGTAGACCGACAGGGTGTCGCTGATCCGGTTGGCCGCGAGGATGTCGAGATCGCCGTCCGCGTCGAGGTCGGCCAGCGCGAGGGATCGCGGGCTATCGTTGACCTCCGGATCCTCGAGCACTACATGCGGCCGGGCGGGATCTCCCCCGATCCCGAAGCGCCGCGGGCTCTCCTGGAGGAAGACAGCTATGCAGTCGCTCGAGGAGCTCGCCACGGCGAGGTCGATGTCGCCGTCGCCGTCGACGTCCCCGGCCTGGACATCGACGGGCGAGTTCGTCGCCTCCGGACTCCCCAGGAGCAGCGGCTCTCCGGCGAACTCCCCATTGCCGGTCCCGAAGTAGATGGCGACGTCGTCGGCTTGGAGGCGGGCGAGGGCGAGATCGAGGATGCCGTCGCCGTCGATCTCGGCGAGCAGGGCGACCGGACAGCTGACGGGACTCCCGACGAGGTTCGGCAGGAGCGAGATGGGGCTGAAGAGCCCGGCCGCGAGCTGGCGCGCGACCCCGACGCTGCCGCCGGAGTAGACGGCGAGGAGGTCCAGGTCGCCATCGCCATCCACGTCCCCGCTCGAAAGCCAGGAGGCCGCAGCGCCGGGGGGTGCCGGAAGGACCTGCCCGGCGTCGCAGAAGGAGGCGGCGCACTGCTGGAAAAAGACGCTCAGCGTGTGGTCGGAGTAGCTGGGACACAAGATGTCGAGGCAGCCATCGCCATCGAGATCATCGAGGTGGAACCAGTTGTTGTGGTAGCTCGAAGATGCATCGCCGACCCGCAAGTGAGGCGGGCGCACATCGCCCGGCCTGCCGAACTGGCCCGGCTCGGTCTGCAGGAAGACCGCGAGGTTCTCGTTCTGAGGCTCGGGCGAGGTCGACACGATGTCGAGATCTCCGTCCCGGTCGAGATCACCCGCCAGGACATGCCGCTTCAATTCTTTGAAAGACGTGACGCCCAGGTGGACCGGAGGCGAGAAAGTCACGGGGGAGGGTCTCTGCACATACGCCGACACACTATGGACTTCAAGGTTCGCGGCCATCAAGTCGAGCTGCCCATCGCCGTCGAGGTCTGCCACGTCCAGCCCATTCGGCTGCCACGGGGTTGCTAGGGTCAAATCCGGAAGCCCGCTGCCTTGACCGAACCGACCCGCAGCGCTCTGGAGGAAAATCGTCAGCCCCATCGGACTGTAGCGGTTGCTCGACATGAGGTCCAGGTCGCCGTCGAGGTCGACATCCCCCGAGAGAACTGCTCGAGGATACCCTGTCGTAGCTGATCCTCCCAAACAGAACTCAGGTGCGGGTCCAAAGGTCCGGTTGTCTTCCTGAAAGAACACCGCCAGAGCTCCGCTTTCGCCGCCCGCCGATGCGATGTCGAGGTCTCCGTCGCCGTCGAGGTCGGCAGCCTCGAGCCATCGCGGCGACGCAATCGATGCGTGCCGTAGCAAAACGCTCGGTTCGTCGGGAAACGCTCCGGCTGCATCCTGGAAGAAGAGGCCTATCGTCCAGCTGGTCCAGGTCGTCGTCAAGAGGTCGAGCCGGCCGTCCCCATCCACGTCGGCACTGCAGACGAAGTAAGGGTCGACAAACGACTCGGGCGGACAAAGGAGTATATCCGGTTCAGGGTTGGTTGGGACGGATGGGTCAACCTGCAGACCCACTCGGCGAGGGTTCCTCTGATGGAAGATGGCCACGCAGTTGGAGTTGCCTCCCACCGCCACGACGTCGAGGTCCCCGTCGCCATCGATGTCGGCAATCGTCCCTGAATCGTACCCACCCCCGCCTGTCGATGCGACCCCCAGCTTCATCGCCTCCTCCCACACGATCGGCGGGGCCACATCCTTGGCAACGTAGGTCTCGCCGGCGACTCCCCTGTTGTCGTCGTACGGGGTCACGCGGAAGTAGACGCGCCCTCCGGCGTCGAGATCCTCGCTGTCCCAGACGAAGACGGCCGCCGTTCCCCGCGGCGCGCCGCGAAACTGAACGCGGTCGCGGATCCGCCAGCGGAGACCCGGCGCGAGCGGCGGGGCGAAGTCCTCCGCGACCTCGACCTCCCGGGCCGCCGGATCGTAGGCGAGGATCTCTCGCACCTGCTCCACGCCGCCGCCGACGGCGAGGTCGCTCGATGCGCTGAGCGCGACGGCGCGCAGCCCGTCGGCCCCGGAGGCGATGGCTCCGGCGGGAGCGCGGTAGCCTCGCCCGATGACGAAGCTCTCGCCCGCGGCGCCGCCCCCCAGCTCGGCGGAGCGCAGCTCGAGGATGCCGTCGTCCCCCTCGTCCGTGAGCGCGAGGAGCCTCGTGCCCCAGCGCTCGAGGGCGAGCGCCCGCGGGCGCGGCAGTCCGTCGGGCCGGGCCGGGATCACCGTGCGGGCGGTCGTGTTGATGTCGATGCGGACGACGCGGCCGGTCTGTGCATTGATGGGATCGTAGGCGTCGCGCTCGGCGACGTAGACGTGCTCGGGGCGGAGGGGATCGAGGACCATGCCCCAGGGAGTCGAGAGGTGGTCGGTCACGCGCACGACGCGGGGCGGATCGCCGTCCTGGGGGATGACGAGGCGGCGGAGCGAGTCTCCGGCGGTGATGAGCGCGGTGGTGCGGCTGAGCGTGACGATGTCGCGCGGCGGCGATGGATCGGCGCCGGGCGTGGAGACGTAGAGCTCCGCGATGGTCTCCTCGTCGCGGTCGACGGCGAGGATCGACCAGATCTCGCCCCGCTCTACAACGACGAGGATGGCGCCGCCGGGCATCCGGCACATCGCGACGGGGTCCCCGTCCGTCCCCGCGGCGGTCTCCCCCGTCGCGAGCGCGGTGGCGAGGTCGACCTCGCGCAGGCGCCAGCTTCCGGACCGCGGCCGGTCGAGCACGAGGGCGCTCGTCGCGCGATCGGTGAGGATGATGTCGACGGGCGATGCGATATCGCGCGAGCCGCCGAGCGGCGCGGGGATCGACGATGGCCGCAGGATCTCGAGCTCGCGCCCCTCGATGCCGCTCGCGAGCAGCGTCGCGGCGCGCCCCCCCAGCTCGGGAAGCCGGGCGCGGCTCCATCCGGGAGCGACGACCACGCGCCCCTCGACGGCGGGCGGCGCCTCGGTTCCGATGCGGTGCTCGCGGCGCAGATCGGGGCTCGCCAGGATCGCCTCGAGATCGTCGGCAGCCTCGGGCAGCTCGGGGAAGCCGGCCTCGGACTCGAGCCGCCACTGGCAGACGATCCGCGCGCGGTCGCCCTCCTCGTCGAAGAGGGTGAAGGGGATGGGGATGCCGCGCCGGGTGTCGCTCGAGGCGGCGAGGCTGCCGTAGTCCACGATGACGATCGGCTCGCGGTTGTTGTCGATGCGGAAGGGAGGGGTCACCATCTCCGACTGCGCCACGCCGTCGTCGGCGGCGATCTGGAGCCGGACGGTTTCATCCCGCTGGCCGAGATCCTCCCGGGCATCCCACGAGAAGAAGAGCGCCGTCCCATCCCTCGCGGCGCGGATGTTGCGGAACGCGGCGTAGTCCGGGCCGGGAGGCTCCTCCAGGCCCACGGGCCGCGCGACCTTCCAGTCGGCTCCCTCCGCGCCGATGGCATAGCGGACCCGGACCGACGTCACGTCCTCGGACGAGTCGGCCACGCGGATGGCGATCGTCGGCGAGCCGGTGATCCCCTCGGCGGCGGGATCGGCCACGGGGAGGCGGACCTCGAGCGCCGGGGGATCGTTTCCGAGCGCGAGCGGTCCGGCCGCGCCGCTCGCCCTCGGCCGCGCGGCGCGCGCCTCCAGCCGGATGCCATCGCGGAACGATGCATCGCCGAACTGCGCGGCGTAGTCCCACTGGCGCGTGTGCGCCGTGCCGCCAGCGGAGGAGGCCAGCCCGCGCAGGCTCGCCGGCGATCCCTCGAGCAGCAGCGGCGTCGTCTCGCTCTCGCCATCGCGCCAGCAGACGATCTCGAGGTCGAGCTTTCGCGACTCGGCGTCGGTGAGGACGAGCGTCACCTCCGCGGGCGATGTGCGCGTCTCATCCACCCCGAGCGAGATCGACGGAGCGGGAGAGCCGCCGCCGCCATCATCGGAGAGAAACAGGATCCCCACAGCTAGGGCCGCCGTTCCGGCGAAGCAGCCGCTCAGGAGGGCGGTCGCACCGAGGAGCAAACCGGCCAGGAGAGCGCGGGCGCGAGGGATCCGCCTGCGCTGCCGCCTCCCGGGGATTGCGCGCCCGCCTGCCGGCGGGAAACTCGCCCGCTGGAACCCTTCCGTGTCTTGTGCGCGATCGTTCACGAGCGATCCTTACCCCCCTTGTCAAAGCCGCATCGTCAGGCGCGGCTCTTCACCCGCGAGCATCTTCAGCTCGAA
>JAFGKN010000022.1 GCA_016928605.1 Planctomycetota bacterium
CGCCGCTTTCCCTCCTGCTCGCGGCGCTCGCAGAAGTTCAGACACTTCTGGGCCTGCTCCTGAGTCACCATGCCGTTGGTGATGGCGATCTTGCAGAAAAGGACGTCATCCTCGCGAGCCATGTCAATTCCTCGAGAGCAGACCATCGATGAGCGTTCAGCGGCGGTCGAGACACGCGGAGCGAGCTGCGGCGGAGAGGCCCTGGATCCTCGCGCTCCGGCTTTTTAGGGAAATCGCCGCGGGAGATCTCGGAAAACTTCAGAAGATTGGTTAATAATAGAGCTTACGAGAAGAGGTGTCAAGGTTCCGAGAGGGACGTCCAGAGAACCGGCAAAGTCGCGGGACGGCGCTGTTTGCACGTGATGACCGGTTCCTCGATCCGGTGCCTGCGGCATCTTGTCCCGACCCTCGAGGACCTTCCCGACAGCTCCTGGCCAGGCGAGCGGCAAGTCCGCCGCCGGCCCGCCGCTACGATGAAAAACAACCTCGAGAGCATCTGCAACATCGTTCTGGGAACCGCCGGCCACATCGATCACGGCAAGAGCAGCCTGGTCAAGAGGCTGACGGGGATCGATCCGGACCGCCTGCCCGAGGAGAAGGAGCGGGGCCTGACGATCGACCTCGGCTTCGCATCCTTCCTCCTGCCGGACGGCCGGCGCGTCGGGATCGTCGACGTGCCGGGCCACGAGCGCCTCATCAAGAACATGGTGGCCGGCGCCACCGGGATCGATCTGGTGCTCCTCGTGGTCGCGGCGGACGACGGGGTGATGCCGCAGACGCGCGAGCACCTGACCATCATGGAGGTCCTCGGCCTCGAGCACGGCGTCGTTGCCATCACCAAGATCGACCTCGTCGACGATGATCTGCGCCAGCTCGTCCGGGAGGAGATCCGGGAGGCGCTCGCGCCCACCTTCCTGCGGGCGGCCCCCATCGCGGAGGTCTCCTCGCTCAGCGGAGAAGGCTTCGACGAGCTGAGGCGGACGCTGGTGGGAGCCATCGGCAGGGTGCGTCCCCGCGAGACGGGGGGACTCTTCCGCATGCCCGTCCAGCGAGTCTTCTCCCTCAAGGGATTCGGCACTGTCCTGACCGGCATCCCGGTGTCTGGATCGGTTGGAATCGGGGATGTGCTCGAGGTCGTGCCCCTCGGCCAGAAGGGGCGTGTGCGGGGCATCCAGGCGTACCAGGAGACGACCGACATCGCCCGCGCTGGCCACTCCACCGCGATCAACCTGACCGACGTCGACTACCGCGCCGTGCACAGGGGGATGGTCCTGGGAGAGCCGGGGTACTTCGCTGCGTCGAAGATGTACGAGGCCCGGCTCTCCTACCTGCCCCGCAGGCGGCGCCCGCTCCTGCACCAGAGCTCCATCCGTCTCCACGTGGGGACGGCCGAGGCGCTCGGCCGCGTGTTCCTCCTCGAGAAGAAAGCGCTGGAGCCGGGAGAGGAGTCCTTCGTGCAGCTGCGCCTCGAGGAGCCGGTGGCCGCGGCGCCCGGCGACCGATTCGTCCTGCGGCTCCATTCGCCGATGGAGACGATCGGAGGGGGAGAGATCCTCTCCGCCTCTCGCTGGCGCCTGAAGACGGGCAAGGAGCACATCCTGAGCTCCCTGCGGGCGAAGGAGGAGGCGCTCGGGGACGCGGTCAAGAGGATCCTCGGCATCATCGAGGACGCCGGATACGAGACGGTCGCCGAGCGAGATCTGCCCGTCCAGGCAGGCAGGCCCCCCGGAGAGGTGCGCGAACACCTGGAGCGGCTCCTCGAGGATGGACACGTGATCCGTAGCCAGCGCGCGGGTCAGGTCGTCTCGGCCAGGCGGCTCGCCGACGCGGCTCGCGCGGCGGGGGGGATCGCGGCTCGGTTCTTCGAGGAACAACCGCGGCGCCTCTTCATGGAGACGGCGCACCTCCGGCAGAGCCTGCACTGCGGCGAGCTGTTCTTGCAGGAGCTGCTCGCGCGGCTCGAGGCGGAGGGAATCGTCGCGGCGGTCGACAAGGGGCGCGTCCGCTGGCGCGATCTGGGGCCGCGCATCGACGAGGAGGACGAGCTGCGCTGCGCGCAGATCATCGATCGGCTCCGCGGTTCGTTCACTCCTCCGTCCCCCGCCGAGATGGCCGAAGCTAGCGGCTGGCCGCCCGAGCCCACCGCCGAGCTGTTCGATCTCCTCGCGGAGCGCGGCGACCTGCAGAAGATCGCCGAGTCCATCTACTTCCACGCCGAGACCATCGCGGAGTCGAGGCGCCGGCTCCGCGAGCACCTCGAGAGAGAGGGTTCCATGACGGCTGCCGATGCTCGGAACCTGCTGGAGACGACGCGGAAGTACATCATCCCCCTCCTCGAGCAGCTCGACCGCGAGGGCCTCACCTACCGCAAGGGCGATCTGCGCATGCTCAGGACGTGAAGGGTAACGGGGCGACGGCTGGAAATCAGGCGAGAAAGCCGGGCTCCTCCTCCGTGCCTTCCGGCGCTTCGAAGCTCTGCGGTTCCTCCATGCGCCGCTGCAAGGAGTCGCACTGCCGGCGGAGGCCCTGAAGCTCGGTCCCCAGCTCGCGGACCAGCTCGTCGAGATCCTCCACCTGCTTCTCGAGGAAGGAGATCTTGATCTCCAGGTCGATGACGCGCTGCTCCTGCGAATTCTCAGGTGATGCCATGCCACCTCCTGGGGTAATCAGGCCTCGGGTGTTACGATAGCGCGAGACCGGTCCGGACCGCA
>JAFGKN010000220.1 GCA_016928605.1 Planctomycetota bacterium
TCACTCGCGCCGCAGCCACTCCTCGAGAGCATCCCTTTCCCGCCGGAACTCGAGAACGCGCCGGCGCGCGTCCTCCAGCACCCGCCGCCCGTGGTCGATGACGCTCTCGCGGACCCCGTCCTCGGCCCTGAAGATGCTCTCATCCAGCCTCCCCGCCTCGCGGGACCAGAGCGCCAGCGTCGTGGCGGCGTACACGAGGATGAGAGCAGCGATCCAGCCCGCGATCAGGAGAGGGTGAAGCCCTCGCAGGAGGATCCGCAACAGAGCGCCCGCGGTGCTGCCCCCCGACTCTTCGCCGGCGACGAGATGGCGCAAGAGCGGATAGAAGAGGCTCCAGAGCGCGAGGAGAAGCAACCCGAGCGCCGGCAGGTGGAAGGCCCACCTCCGCCGCGTCGATGAGGGAGGAAGCTCCGGCGCGAGCCCCTTCTGGAGGCGCGCTCCCAGCTCCGCTGTCAGCTCGCGCGGCGACGGACCGGACCGCTCCTCGGGCCGCCCTCCCGAGCCGCGCGAGGGGACCTCCCGGTCGCAGCCGGCGATCCCCAGGGTCGCCAGATCGAGCTCGAGCGCAGTCTGGAGATTGACCAGGCCATCGAGGTAGGCCTCGTAGTGGACGCGCACGCGCTCTGCCAGCCCCGACAGCGCCCGCGCCGGCTCGCGCCGGCCGCGGCCCGGAAGCAGCGAGCCGATCCGCCAGATGAAGGAGAACGGAAATCCCCACGCGGGAGCGGCGCGGCGCAGGTGCTGGCAGCGGAGACTCCGCCGCTCGCCCTCGGTGAGGATCTCGCCCGAGATGGTCTCGCCGACGCGGCGCAGCTCCTCCTCCCGGACGCCGATCAGCTCTGCGGCGGCATCGATCGTCTCGAACCGC
The DNA here is from genome assembly GCA_016928605.1 of Planctomycetota bacterium. GTDB lineage: Bacteria > Planctomycetota > UBA8108 > UBA8108 > UBA8108 > JAFGKN01. The sequence goes on from JAFGKN010000220.1 coordinate 869, forward strand.
TCCGGCGCCAGCGCAGCGGTGCGGATGCTCGCGGACAGGCCTTCCCGCCGCGAGACCAGATTCAGCTCCTTCGCCGCTCGCCGCCGTTTCGCCTCTCGATAGCCGTCGAGGATCCTCTCTACCGATGAGAAGTCCCCCTCGGCGCGATCGGCCTCGCCCAGCGTCGCGTTGAGAAAACGGCCGCGGGCGGAGATCGCGACCGTCTGGGACGCGGGGAGGCTGAAGCCCCCGTGGGCCTCGATCTTCCGGCGCAGATCCTCCAGGATCGACCCGGCGACCTGAGGCCATCGCGGGCCGTAGCGCCGCTCGAGCAGGTCGACCTTGTTGAGCAGGGCGAAGAGGTTGCCGGGGTCGTGAGAGACCGAGGCGAGCAGATCGAAGAGCCGGCGATCGCCGTACTTCATGTCGTCGACGAGCACGAACAGGACGTCGAGATGCGGCAGATAGCGCTGGAGGGTTTCCGCGTGCGTTGCATCGGCCGAATCGAAATCCGGAAAGTCGAGGAGGATGATCCTCTCGAGGAACGGATTCTCGTGGAGCACCGGCGGCCGGGACAGCTCCGTGGTCGGCACCCCCGCCGGCCACGCGCTCCGGAGGTGCCGGTAGACCACGATGCGATCGGTGGTCGGACGGCGGTCCGAGCAGCGGGAGATCTCCGCGTGCGCCAGCGCGTTGATGAAGGTCGATTTGCCCACGCCCGTTCCTCCGACGAGGCCGATCGTCAGGCAGTCATCGAGCAGCGACTCCTTCCCGGTGATCTCATCCCACTCTCGCCGGAAAGCTCTCCGGTCGGCGTCCGCAAGGAGCACAGCGTCCTCCCGGGCGAGGTACTCCCCCAGCTGCCTCCAGCGATCCGCGCCCGCATCCAGGAGCCGCTGGGCTGCGCCGTTCATGGCTCGCCCTCCCCCCCGGCGTCGGGCCCGCCTCGAGAGGCCCCGGCGGACGAGCCGCGATCTTCGAGCGGGGCGCCCTTTCCGGACGCCGCGGCGGCGCGCGCGTACGCGTCGCAGAGCGCCTCGCCGCTCCCCGCGGAGCCGTGGATCTCTTCCAGCAAAGCCGTCAACCGGTCGAGGCCCTCCCCGGCTTCCCGTAGAAAGCCGCGGAAGCGCTGCTCGCATTCCGCGAAGATCGCGGCGAACAGTCGGTGATGCTCCTCCCGGACGCGCAGCTCGAACTTCTTCACCTCGTCGCTCGAGATCGCCATGCCGACGGCCTTCGCCACCAGCGGGCTGACCACGCTGTCGACGCCGATCTCGAGGAGGGAAAGGGCTCCCCCGGTGTGGATCTGCGCGCCGATGATCACGCCGTTGAAGATGACCTGGGCCAGGATGAACTTGAGCTTCGTGCCCGCCGTGAGGCTGCCCGCCAGATGGCCCGCCTCGCCGGCCACCCACTCGCGGAACTCGCTCATGCTCTCTTCGTACCGGCGGAGGAGCTCCTCGTGCTGGAACCGGAGCCTCTTGTAGGCCGCGGGGGTGAGGAGCCCTTTGACAGGCGATCGCGACTCCAGCTCCTGGCGGCACTCCTCGCAGATGACGAGGATCTCGGCCTCGAGGAGCTGGAAACCGACATCCGCTGCCGGCGGCAGCCCGTCCCTCGCCGGGGCGACATCCTCGCCCCGCGCGCCCCTCAGCTTCCTCACCATCGCCCGGAGCCCCTCGAAGGGAAGGGCGATGATGCGACGAGGATAGCGGAGCACGTCGATCTTCTCGATACGTTCGAGCCAGCGCCGGTAGACCTCCTGGCGCACCGCGGGATCGACACGCCCCGCGAGGCGCGGCCGGAGGCGCTCGGCTCCCTCCCGGAACCGAGCGGCGATGCTGGCGTCCAGATCGTCGAGCTTCGCCCGGCTGCTCCGCGCGACCTCGAGCAGATCGCCGGCCAGCCGCGAGAGCCGCCCCCAGTCATTCCGGAACACCTCGCCCATCAGGGCTCGACCCTGCGCCGGATCCCCCGCGAGGCGCAGCAGTGCCTCGCGCACCTCGACCAGCGCGGGGAGGTCGGCCGGTATCAGCGTCTCGTCGTCGATGGCGAGCTCCGGCAGCGTCCAGACCGTGCGCCCGGGCCCGTCCGGCCCGCCCCTGCGCTCGAGACGCTCGCGGAAGTCCGCAGGGGCATCTCCCCCCTCGCACTTGTTGAGCAGGATCCAGCAGGGCTTGCCGATGGAGAAGAGCCGGTCGAGGTACTCCCATGTCGAGGCGTCGCCATACTTGAGGGAGTCCACCACGAAGAGAAACGCGTCGGTCTCCCCGAGGATCCTCTCGGCCTCGTCGCGGTTGGCGATCTCGACGCTGTCGAAGTCGGGAGAATCGATCAGGATCAGGGATCTCCAGGCATCATCCGCGTGCAGCTCGACCTTGCCTTCGAGCGTCGGCGCGAGCAGACCCCACTCCTCGTGAAGGAGATAGACCGGCCGGCGAGTGAAGGGACGCCTGTAGCCCGACGGGCTCAGCACGCGCCCGACGAGCGAGCTGAGGAGCTTCGACTTGCCTGCCCCGGTCGGCCCGAAGACGGCCACCCGGAGGGGCGCCTGCGCGCCCTCGCGCCAGCGGCGGACCAGCTCCCGCAGGATCGCGCGGACCTCGCGCAGCGCCGGCCGCCTCGACATGGCCCTCGGCCAGCGGAAGGCCTCGAGCTCCCGCTGCCACTCGGCGAGCCGCCTGGAAAACTGCTCGATTCGCTCTTCGTTCACGCGGATCTATCCTCGGGTTCGCCTCCGGCATGCGAAGGCTTGCCGGGGGACCATCCGGCGGTTCGCAGGTCCTGGAACGAGGACCTCCTCGCCGGCTGCACCGCCGCCGGAAGCCGCGCCCACTCCCTTGCAATCGGCCGGAAGCGCCCGGATCATAGGACAGAAGTCGGCGCCAGGGAACTTCCCGCTGGACGGCCCCGTTATCCTACCCGGAAGGCGACCCGATCCAGAGCGCTTCCCGGGGAGAGCCGGCCACGCAAGCCCTGCATTCCTTCTTCCGTGGAAGGTTTCAGCCGGCCTGGATCGGGGAGAGACAGCCTTCAGATGCTCTCGCGCAAAACCAAGAACGCCTCCTTCGAGTCGACGGCCATCCCGCACCTCGACTCCGTGTACAGGTTTGCGCGGCACCTCTGCGGCAACGAGAGCGACGCCGAGGACCTGACTCAGGAGTGCTTCCACCTGGCCTACCGGAAGTTCCACCAGTTCGAGGCCGGCACCAACTGCAAGGCATGGCTTTTCCGGATCGTCCGCAATGCGTACGTCGACCGGCTGCGCCGGAAGTCGCGAGAGCCGAGGACGTCAGAGCTCACGGACAACCTGGTCTCAACGGCGGACCCGGAGAGCGAGTCGAGTCGCAAGATGTGGCAAGACCTGGCGCGCAACGGAACGCAGCCACCGCTGGAGATCTTCGGCGACGAGATCAACCGGCATTTGAACGAGCTGCCGACCGAGTTCCGGCTGGCGGTCATACTCTGCGACGTGGAGCACTTCAGCTACAGCGAGATAGGCGAGCTGCTCGGTTGTCCCGTCGGCACCGTCCGCTCCCGAATATCGCGAGCCCGAAACTATCTCAAGGAGAAGCTCTACGATTATGCCAGGGATCTCGGTTACGTGAAGAGCGAGGACGAATAGTGGACTGCGACGAGGTCAGCCAAAAACTGCAGCTTCTGGCCGACGGCGAGCTCAGCCGGGAGGAATGCGCCCTCCTCGAGAGACATCTCGATGAATGCCTGCGCGTCCGCAAATGCGAGAACTGCCGCAAGGTCATCCGAGGCATGCGGAGGCTGAAGGAGATCATCGCGTCGGCGCAGAAGTCAGAGATGCCTTCCAGCCTGGAGGGCATGGTGCGGGAGATGCTAGCGCGCCGCCGGCGAGGCCGGTGGACTCGCCGCGCCGTCCTGCTGGCCGGAGTCATCGCGCTGGCTGCGGCCATCGGCCTCTCTGCCTATTTCTCCCGCGAGAACCTCGCGCATGCGGAGATCGTCGAGCTCTGCTTTGCGGAGTACGACAAGGTCTGCCGGGAATCGAGCGGAGCGGAGCGGATCGGGCTGGAGCCGTACACTCTGCGGCAGATCCTCGAGGACGTGAAGAGGATCGCCGGCATCGATCTCGATGGCCTGCCGCTCCTCAAGAAGGCCCAGTACTGCGGCTGTGAATCCTGGCATCTGGCGCGCGCCGCCGCCGTCCGCATCGATTTCTGGCCCTCCAGCGACTGCGCCTGCGCTCGGCCGCACCACCACCGGATCTCCATCTTCGTGCTGCCCCTCTCCCGGGTCTCCGATCGGGAGGAGCTGCTGCGCGGCAGGGAGAACGGAAAGCCCGCCTATGCCCGCTGCGGCCAGGGCAAGAGCAACACGATCTACTGCCTGGTCGGATCGAGGCATCTCTTCAACCTGGTCACGCGCCACGAGCTCCCCGTCGTCGAGGAGCTCGAGCCGGTCTACACTCCGGCCTCGGGGATGTGAGAAGGGGAGCGGTTCGCGGGACGGCCTCGACGTCGCGCTTTCGGTGGCTTGCGCCCCGCGGCTTCCTCGCGCAGTCGACGACTCGACCCGATCTCGCTGTCTGCGCGGCGAGGATCCCTCCGGCTATCCTTCAAGAGTCCAGTGGAGGGAGTCGATATCTCCGATATGGACGATTCGACTCCTTCCGGGAATGCCCGCCCCGAGCTGCTGCTGCTCGATGTTCCACCGGCCACCGGGGGCGCGGTCATCACGCGCGACTTCCGGCGCCTGGCCGAGCGGCTGACGACACGCAGCGGAGGAGTCCTCTGGGTGGAGGGGCCGGACGGAGCCGGCAAGACCACCGCTCTCGCCGCCGTCGTGCCGCTCGTGCGCGGACTCCGGGCCGTCCAGAGGATCGAGTGCCATCCCGGCCTGCGGATCGAGGAGGCCCTGTACCGCATCAGCGATTTCCTCCGGCACATCGGCATCCACGACCTCTCGCGGACCCTCGACCAGCGGACCTCTCTGGCCTCGAAGCTGGAGGTGCTGCTCCAGACGGTCCACAGGGAGGCTCTCCTCCTCTGGTGGGACGACGTCCACCGCTGCCCGCCGAGCGGCGAGGAGCAGGCCGGCGACATCTGGACGGCACTGATCGCGCGCGACGCGCGGCTCGGGCGCGAGGGCGCCGGCGGCATGATCTTCACGGCCGACCGCCCTCCCCCCGAGACGGCGCGGCTCGAGCGTTTTTGCTTCCAGCCCCTCGAGGATAGCGACGCTCGCGCCCTCTGGGAGAGCTGCGGGGAGGCGCTGCAGACTTCTCCGCCAGCCGTGGCCTTCGAGGAGATTCCAGCCGCGGCCCGCCGGACGCCCCTCCAGATCCGTCTTCTCGCCGGCATCCTCCTGAAGCGAGGCCCGGAGGCCCTGCGCGAGGAGCTGCGAGCGGCCGACGATGACAGCGACGGCGAGTGGCCTCTCGATCGGGCGATCCGACTCCTGCACGCGCCTTCGCGGCGGATCCTCGAGTGTCTGGCGGTCTTCCGCCGTCCGCTCAGCCGCAAGGCGTATTCCTTCATCCGGCAACGGTCCGGAGATCCTGCCCCCTCCCACCCCATCGAGCAGGAGGGCGCGCTTCTCGAGCTGCGCGATCTCGGCCTCGTTCAGCTCGCGGGCGAGCCGGACGACGGCCCGCACTTCTGCCGCCTCCACCCCGCGATCCAGGCGCGGGCGGAGCGTCTGGCCCGGGAGGACGACCCGTCTCGCTGGAAGGAGCTTCTCGCCCAGGCCGGACGCTACTTCCTTCAGCTCGCGGCGCGCGGAGGCGATGTCTGGCACTTCCACACCGCATGCGATTTCCTCCACCAGGGCGGCCGCTACGAGGAGGCCTACCAGGTCCACAAGGTCTTCATCGAGGAGCTTCTCAAGTGGGGCTACCTCGACCTCGCACGCCACATCCTCAGGCGTGCAGTGGACACGACGAGCGGTCTGGCGCGAGCCATCGCACTGGGAAACCTGGCGATCGTCTACAAGAACGAGGCCGACTTCGACCGGGCGCTGGCGCTCTACACCGAGGCGCGCACCGAGCTCTCCATGCTCGGTGACTCATCCAATCTCGCGCGAGTTCTCCACCAGATCGGCAACACGCTCTACCTGAGGGGCGACCTCGAGCAGGCGCTGCAGCACTACGAGGAAAGCCGCGAGATCTCCCGGAAGATCGGTCAGGCCGCGGTGGCCAGCGCGACGCAGGTCCAGATCGCCAACGTTCTCTGCGCGCTCGGCGAGAGAGAGCGGGCGTTTCAATCCTACGAGGACTCGATCCGCGACATCGAGGAGTCGCGCAACCGCAGCATGATCGCAGCCGTCCGTCTCCAGATGGGACACCTCCATTTTCTGGCGCGGCGCTATATCGAGGCGGAGAGCGACTTCGCGGAGGCCGAGCGCCAGGCCATCCTCGGCGGCGACGGGCGCAGCCAGCTGAAGGCGATCCGCTCGCGCGGGCTCGTCCTGCGGGAGCTGAAGGACTTCGACCGCGCAGAGAAGCTGCTCCTCGAGTCCGAGGAACTGGCGATCCGGCTCGGGGACCTCGTCGAGAAGGCGAATTGTCGTCTCCTGCGCGGCGAGCTCGAGGAGAGCCGGGGCCAGTTCGCTCGGGCGCTCGAGCACTACGAGGAGAGCCGCCGCCGCCTGCGGGAGCTCTCGCTCGAGGGACTCGTCTCGCGACGCGTTCTCGATGCTCTCGAGAAAAGCGTTTCGGAGCGGACCGAGCAGCTCGCGGGCCGGATCGGCGCCGAAGCCTACGAGCGGCTCCTGGGTACGGCCAGGCGGAAGTAGGGAGATCGTTCCTGCCGCCACGATGCCGCCACAAGGAAGGCGGCGAGCCGGGATCACGGCCGGCCACACCTTGACGGCGCTGCGCAGCCGGCCCATCATGCTGGGCGAGAACTGACGGCTCGCTGGGGACACAGCGGTCGTGGATGCTGATCCGGCGAGACGCGGACAGCGGCCGCTGAGCGCGAGAGCCGGCGAAGAGTGTGTTCGGCCGCGGGCGACCTGCCTCTGCGGGGCGAGCCGGACACGCCGGCCGCCCGGCCCGTCGCTCTCGGCGGAGAGGCGGAGCCGGAAGGCCGCCCAGGCGGAAACCCAAACAGAGACAACGCGATGAACGGAAACCGTCGAGAGTACGAGCCCCTGATCCGCTTCCTGCGCGGCGCCATCCGCTGGGCGGTGCGGCTGCTGGCCATCTTGATGGTCTTCGTCATCTTCATGGGCGTGGTGGACGTGATCTGGGTTCTCTACGAGAGGCTACGGGAGCCGCCTTTCTTCCTTCTCCAGATCAGCGATCTCCTGGCAACGTTCGGCGCCTTCATGGCTGTGCTGATCGCCATCGAGATCTTCGTCAACATCACCATCTATCTCCGCGA
>JAFGKN010000221.1 GCA_016928605.1 Planctomycetota bacterium
CACCGAGCGGATCACCGCTCCTGGAGCCAGTCATAGACTTCCTGGTCGACGCAGTAGCCTATGTAGTTGTAGTCGGTCACGTAGAAGAGGGCGAAGGATGTGCCCTCGTTGAGGTCCTGCGGGCTCGGCTCCCACGGGCCCGGCATGCTGGTCGACCACCCATCGTTCTTCCGCTCCTGGACCCAGACGACGGGGTACTTGCCCTCGACATTCGGTGGAGCGTACTGGATCATGGTCGAGTTGTCCGAGCTATCGATATTGGCCACCGCGATGCCCCGGACGACCGGCCAGTCCGAGCTCTTGAAGGCCAGGAAGATCCTGTTGCCTTCGACCACGCTGCCGGAGTTGAGGTTGTTCGGCAGCACCGTGTCATCCTTGGACTTCGGCTTCTCCCCATCCGTCTCGTCCACGGTGTAGATCTCGCCCAGCGGAGTGCCTTCCGAGCCGTCGGCCGGGCCGAGCTTGTAATAGAGCCAGACGTAGTTCCCCCCGGTCCCCTCGTTCAGGTCCATGTACACGGGCGTGTAGCCCGGATAGGCGTCTGCCGGCGGGGCCGTGAGATTCAGGAGGTCCGCCGGCGCCTCCAGGAGCTTCAGATCCAGGATGGCTGTCCCCGCGAGGTTGGGAGGGGGGAGCGACGGCCCGTCATCGCCGTCGCAGCCATGGACGAGCAAGCCCAGCCCCACCACGAGAGAGAGAAGCAGAGTCTCGATTCCGAGTCTATCCTTCATGATCGCCTCCGTTCACGTATTCCAGGTAAGACAAGCAGGAAACCTCGCCTCCGGTGCACCGGATGCGCGGGCTCACAGACAGCGTCGATGGTCGGGCCAGCGCTCTCGTTTGCCAGGGATCACTCTCCCGAGGAGTCGAGGAGCTTCGGAGCGAGGTAGGCCCGAACCCTCTGGGATGCGTCCGTCACCATGATCTTGTGTAGATTCTCGCGGCTCGCGGGGAAGGCGGCGAGGTTCTCGGCCAGGTACCGCACCATGGCGAAGCGAGCCTGAGCGTCGGTTTCTCCTCCCACGAGCTCGTTGACCGCGGAGAGCCGCTCCGGATCGGCCGCGTCCATGAGCAGCAGGCTGTCGGCGATCGCCGCCCGCACGCCGCCGTCCGGCTCCTCCCCGAGGCGAGCGGTGAGAGCCGGGAGCGAGTCGGTGGACCCCAGCGAGCCGAGCGCGGATGCCGCCGCCGCCCGCAACCGCGGAGACTCCGAGCGCAGGTAGGGCTCGACGTCCGGTGCGATCGCGGGGTCGGCAGTGTTTCCCAGGGAAGTCAGGAGGATGCCCTTCTCCGCATCTGCGCTCACCGACGACAGCCGCCCGAGGAGCTGGCTCTTCAGCGCCTCGTATCGCGCGGGATCGCTCGCCCGGAGCGACCTCCCTGCACGGCCTAGCGACAGCGCCGCCGTATCGGGGACGTCGCTCCCGGAGTCCGGCAGGCTCTGCGCGTAGACTCCCCAGAGCGCCTCGACGCACTCCTCTGTCGGGCTCGTCGTTCCGCCGAGGGCGATCGCGGCCCGGAGGCGGTTCTGGCGGTCCCGAGTACCGTCCTCGAGGATCCTGCTCAGAACCGACTGCGCCTCGGGCGTACCCGCCCTTTCGAGGGTGTGGATGAGCTCCGCGACGGTCCTCTGCGAGAGCGTCGGCGCATCGATGAGGTCGAGGATGAACTCGGCGAGCGAAGGATACTCGCGAAGCAGCCTGCGGAGCTCGAAGAGGACGCTCCTGTTTCTCCCCGCGCTCTCGTCGAATGATGTCACGACCTCTTCGACGCGGCGGAACTCGCGCTCGCCGGGCTCGCCCCTGGGCGAGACGGCCGGCTCCGCGATCATCCCGGACATGTCCTCTGCGTCCGCTCGCACCCGGACCCGGGCGATCAGCTCCCTCGCATCCCCGTGGATCTCCAGCTCGGCGGGTGTCGACTCGAGCCGCCGCTCGAGCTTCCCCCGGAGGGTCGAGGCGACCGTCATCCGAGCGCCCATCGACTGCGCGATGTCGTCCTCGACGATGACGCGATCAACCCAGCTTCCCTGCTCGCGCAGGCGGGCTCGAACAAGCGAGTGCTCGATCCGCACCCCGAGCGCCAGCGGAGCGATATCCAGAGGGGAGAGATACTCCATCTTGCTCTTCACGATCTCGAGGCTGTCCCGCCGCTCGTAGCGCGCGACGTAGCGCCCGCTCGCGTGCGCTTCCTCGACCGTCCATGTCGCGCCGGCATCCGCGGGCACTACGACCTGGAACGTCCGGATGAACTCTTCGAGCTGCCTGCACGCGAGCACACTGATGTCGGGAGGAAACAGGACCTCGCGGACCGCGCCATCCTCTGCGAACGCGCTGATGAACGGCCGCGAGAGGGCCATCTCCGCGTCTTCCGTCCAGGAGTCGCCTTTCAGCTCGAGTCCGGAGAGCTGCAGGGCCACCATCGCGGCGGTTCCTTTCACCGAGAGCACGCGCAGATTCAGCCGTCCGGAGAGCGTCTGCCTCACGATCGAGTCACGGCCGCCGCGGCCGACGCGCACCGTCGTGCTCACCAGGGCGTCGTACTGCTCGGTCGCGCCTTCCACCCAGCGGATGCGGACGCCCTGGCCCGGCAACGGCTCGCCTCCTGTCGCATCGCCCGCCGGCCCGCGCGCCGGAGAGTCAGGACGGAGCAACGAGTAGACCACCGCGATCAGCACGGCTGTCGTGATGAGCGCGATCGCCGCGATGGACCAGGAGCTTCCCGGCTGGCGCATGGATCAGTCTCCCTGGGGGCAGACGTCACAATCCGGCAATTCGCCGTACGAGTTGCCCAGGTCCACCGTCTGCAGGAACAGATTCTTGACCGGGAAGTCCTGCCGGAAGCCGGGGAAGGACGCGACATTGAAGCCGATCTCCCGGCACTTGAGGCCACACGGGTACGGGAGAAATCCCCAATGCCAGCAGATCCGCGGGACGAGGAACCGGGTCCAGAGCGAGACCTTTCCCTCGAGGAAGGTCAGCCGGAAGAGCAGCTCGGCGCCCAGCTCGGCGCGGCCGTCGAACAGCGGGTTCGGAGACTCGGGGGGGCCCAGGGATGCCCAGAACCTCGGGCCGATCTGCGCCTCCACGAACGTCAGGCGGACAGTGGCTCCGAGAATCTTGCCGCAGTCTCCCAGATCGATATCGTCGTCGTCACGGGGCGGGCCGTCCGAGCTTTTCGGCTCGGTCAGGGGACAGGCGCCCACGAAGACATTGCCTGCGGCGAAGAAGGCGATGAGCGGCCCAGCCATGAACGAGACGGAGTTCTTGCTTTCCGCTCGCTCGAGCGAGATCTCGCAATCGGCGCTCACGCCGACCTCTCCCCCGACCTCGATCTCGAGGCCGACCGGAACGAATCCGACGACGAACTGCCGGCACTTGCTCCAGCTCTTGCTGTAGGTGAACCGCCCCAGGTTCATCGTCGCGCTGTCGACCCTGCATTCTGCGTCGCTGGTCGTGGGGCTGACTCGGGCCAGCTCGCCCTCCTGGAACTCCACGTCGTGCGACTTCTCGTACAGGACGGCATGAGACTCCTTGCCGCCCGTGAACTCGAGGTTGCGCACCCTGAACGTGAGCGATCCGGTATCCAAGGGATCCGATGTCATGCGCAGGGATGTTGCCCGCCCGCAGGCATCGATGAGGTTGTCGAATGTCCGGCCGAAGAGCGTGGCGTCGAGCTCGGCCGAGGCGCAAGCCAGAGCGGCCGCGCTGGTCACATACGCCCCCGATTGCAGGCCGAGGCCGGCTCCGATCAGGTCGTTGCCCAGAACCTTGCTGTAGGCCCACTCTTTCTCTGCCTCGACCGGCGGCGGGTTCACCAGCATGAGGCTGAGCGTTATTGTTTCCTCGTTGTCATCCGGCGTTCCGTACTCGGGGTGTCCCTCGGGAGGGACGACTCTGACCGTGACGTCTCCGACGATCTTCGGGGAGTACCATCCGATGGGAACGCTCTCGAGAAAGTCCCTCGCGTACTCGTTCTGTTGGAGCCAGAGGATGTACTCCTTGACACAGATCTCCCAGTGGAACTCCCTGGTGTCGCCAGTCGCGTAGAGCTGATTCGTCCCGCTCGTTCCGATGTCCTCGTCGTCCAGGACGATGATGCCCCTCGGATCGAGATCGAACAGGGCCTGCACCGAGTACTCGTTCGCCCCATCGTCGCCGAAGCCGATCCAGACCGGGAGCGTCGGCAGCGATACGTCGGGGATGGGCAGACCGGGGAAGCTCACGACGGCGCTGACCTCGAG
>JAFGKN010000222.1 GCA_016928605.1 Planctomycetota bacterium
CGCGCGCCATGTACTCCTCGTAGCGGTGCCTGTCCGACTGGCAGCGCGGCGCCTGGACGGCCGGCCCCTTGCGCGTGTTGAGGAGGCGGAACTGGATGCCCGTCGCGTCCGCCGCCTTTCCCATCTCGCCGCCGAGGGCGTCGATCTCCCGGACGATCTGCCCCTTGCCCAGCCCGCCGATCGCGGGATTGCACGACATGCGGCCGAGCGCTCGCGCGTCGAGGGTCACGAGAGCCGCGCGCAGGCCCATCCGGGCCGCGGCGAGCGCCGCCTCGAGGCCGGCGTGGCCTCCCCCCACGACGATGACGTCCCAGGCGTCAGGATCCACGGTCCACCCCCTCCGGCTCGAGCCGCACCGCCGTGCCATCCTCGAGGTCGAACTCCACCTGAGCCCCGAGGGAGGCCAGCGCCTGGAAGAATCCCGGGAACGACTTTGCGACGACCTGCGGGCGGCGGATCGAGATGCCGGGCAGGGCGAGCGATGCGATCGAGAGCGCCATGGCGATGCGGTGGTCTCCCCACGGATCGATCTGGGCCGGAGCGAGCGGCGATCTCTCGCGTCCAGCCGTCCCCTCGACCTCGATCCCGTCGCGCAGCTCGCGGAGAGTGCCGCCCAGCTTGCCGAGCTCGCTCGCGACCGAGGCGATGCGGTCGCTCTCCTTGTGGCGCAGGTGAGCCGCGCCGCGAAACCGCGACCGCCCCCGCGCGAAGAGGGCCACCGTCGCCAGCGTCGGGACCACGTCAGGGATCTCCGAGCAGTCCCAGTCGACGCCGCGGAGCAGCCCGCCGGTCACGATGACGGCGTTCTCCTCCTTGGTGACGCGGCACCCCATCGCGGCGAGCACCTCGGCGCACTGGATGTCGCCCTGCGCGGTCTCGCGCCCGACGCCCTCGACCCGCACCGTCGCGCCGGTGAGGGCAGCGGAGGCGTAGAAGTAGCTGGCCGCGGAGGCGTCCCCCTCGACGAAGTAGTCCCGCGCGGAGTAGCCCCGCGCCGGCCGCACATCGAAGACCGGCTGGCCGTCCATCACGTCGATGCGGCTCGAAACGGATGCGCCGAAGGCGCGCATCCCCTCGATCGTGAGATCGATGTAGGGCCGCGAGACGAGCTCGCCCTGGATGCGGATGCGGATCCGCCCCCGCGCCAGAGGTCCCGCGAGCAGCACCGCGGAGATGAACTGGCTGGAGAGCCGTCCCGACATCCGGATGTCCCCGCCGGCGAGCCGGCCCGGCCGGATGTCGACCGGAGGCGAGCCCGTCGGCGCCCGGACGTCGCAGCCCAGATCGTTGAGAGCCTCCACGAGGTCGCCGATCGGGCGCCGGCGCATCCGCTCGTCTCCGTCGACGAGGTACGTCCCCTCCGACGCGGCGAGCGCCGCCGTCAGGAAGCGCGTCGTCGTCCCCGCGTTGCCGAGGAAGAGCTCCCCGCGCTTCACGGGGAAGGGCCCTCCGGCGCCGCGCACGATGGCGGCGGGTCCGGCCGGCGCGGCGCTCGCCGCCAGGGAGGCGGCCGGGGAGCCGCCGGCGATCTCCACGACGACGCCGAGCTTCCTCAGCGCGCCGATCATGTACCGGGAGTCATCGCAGTCGAGGAGATTCGAGATCCGGCTGGTCCCCTCGGCCAGCGCGGCCATCAGGAGCGCCCGGTTGGTCAGGCTCTTCGATCCCGGCAGGCGCACCGTTCCCCCGAACGAGCCGGAGATCGGGCCCACGCGCGCGGTGAGCGCCATGGGGGGAACGGTTTCCGGGGGAGGGTGGAGCATGGTCGTCGGGGCGAGGTGAGAGGATCCCGAGCGGCTCGGCGGGCCGCCGCCGGAGGGCGCCTGTCGCGCCGGCGCGGTCGTCCGCTCCGGCTCCGCCCCGCCTCGCGGGAAGCACCGCTCGGAGCCGCCGCTCCGCCGCCCGCCGCTCGAGCCTGCCGGAGAGGCATCCGGGCCGCGCGTCGCGCTGGACGCCGAGCGCGGCTGCGCCGATTATAGAAGCGAAGCGGCAGAAGTCCATGCAGCGCTCGCCGCGGGGGCGTGGAAGCTCCTCTTCTCGCGCGCCATCGCCAGGAGCGGCTCCCCCGGGGCGAGGCGCGGCTCGCGGAGCCCCTCAAGCGCCGCCGCGATGCTCGCCGGAGACAGCTCGTCGGCGTAGCGGAGCGGCCCTCCCCGGCCCGGCAGGAATCCCGCCGCCGCCACCATGGCGAGATCGATGGCAGACGCGGAGGAGACCACGCCCTCGGAGAGCATGCGGGCGGCCTCGTCGATGACGGGGTAGATGAGCCGCTCCACCCACAGCTCCTCATCCCTGGCCTTGAAGCTGGAGCCGAGCGGCCGCCCCACCTTCATCAGCGCGCGGTGGAGCCTCTTCCGCGAGCCGCGGTACAGGTAGAAGCCGCGGCCCGTCTTCCGCCCCTTGAGGGAGCGGAGCTCCCTCAGCCGCCGCAGGAGGCTCGAGGGCATCATCCGGTCTCCGCAGCTGCGGCGCAGCGTCTCCTGGATCCGGAGCACCTCGTCCCAGCCCAGCTCGTCGATCATCTCCAGCGGCCCGAGCGCGACTCCGAACGCCCTCAGCTCCTCGTCCATCTGTAGAGGATGGTAGCCCTCCTCGAAGAGCCGCGCCCCCTCGTCGAGATAGCGGGAGAGGAGGCGGAGGACGAGCAGCCCTGGCCGGTCGGCGACCCGCACCGGAGTCTTGCCCAGATCCCTGGCGAACGCCTCCGCCGTGTCGACGGCCCAGCTCGATGTCCGCTCCCCGGCGACGACCTCCACGAGCGGGCTGCGGTCCGGGGGCGCGAAGAAGTGGAGACCGACGAGCCTTTCGGGGCACCGCAGCTCCGCCTGCAGGTCCGAGATCCGCTCGAGGGCGGTGTCGACCGCGATGACCGTCCCCTCGCCTGCCAGCGACTCCGCCTCGCGCACGCTCGCGGCCATCGCCGCGTGGCTGTCTCCGCCGGCGACGACGAGGATCCCCGCGCGCTCGAAGCCCGCGGGCCGGATCGTGGTGCTGACCGCCGACGCCCAGCGGCTCCCCTCGGAAGAGCTGGCGATGCCGCGCTCCACCAACTCGGCGTGGACGGCGTGCACCCTCCGCAGGGCGACCTCGAGGGGTTCCAGCGCGGCGGCCTTGAGCCGGACCCGCATCCCCCTTCTCGCGGACGCCGCAGCGAGGGATCCACCCCAGTGGCCGCCTCCCAGCAGAGCGACCCGCGGGCAGGCCGGTGCGCTGGCGGTGCCGGAGCGCGGCAGGACGGGAACCGGCTCCTCCGGAGCGAGGTCGCCCCCCCGCCGCGCCGCCTCGCCCGTGCGATAGAGCGCGATGAGCCGGCGGCCCAGGGGCGATGCGGCGAGCTCGCCCGCGAGCGTCGCCTCGTGCTGGAGGCCGTCGGCCAGCGGGATGCTGCAGCCGTCCACCGCCAGGTCGACGATGCGCCGCAGCGCGCCGGCCAGAGGCCCGCCGCGCCGCTGGATGCGCCGGCACGTCGTCCATCGCAGGTGGATGCGCGCGGGGAGCAGCCGGTCGGCGATCCACTCGGACCAGGGGAGGCGCGCGCGAGGGGGCCGGAATCGCTTTCCGCCCGCGGCGAGCGCCTGCCGCGCCAGGGCGACGCTTTCCCCTCGCAGCCGGCCCGGGTACGCGAGGCGGTGCACCAGAGCGCGGTCGGCGGCCTCCTCGGCGCTCCAGAGCTTCCCGGCGACGAGGAGCGGCAGCGCCCGGCTCAATCCCACGCGGCGCGGGAGTCTCTGGATCGCGCCGAGACCGGGGATGACGCCGAGCTGAGTCTCCGGGAGGCCGAACCGCGTCTCGGGCGAGGAAGAGGCCACGCCGAGGTCGCAGGCGAGAAGCAGCTCGAGGCCCGTGCCCGTGCAGGGCCCATCCACCGCGGCGATCGTGACGACGGGCAGGGACGAGAGAGTCTCGAGGCTCCTCTGCGCGGCGCGGAAGCGATGGGCCGCCTCGCCCGCATCCTCCTGCGCGAGGAGCTCGCGGGCATCCAGCCCCGCCGGGAACGTCCTCGCCGAGCCCTCCGACGGGATGACGATGACCGCCCTCACCGCCGAGTCGTGCTCGAGCAGCTTCAGGATCCGGTCCAGATCCTCGAGGATTTCGCCGCTCAGGGCGAGAGGCGCCCCGCAGGTCGCCGCTTCCAGGGTCAGCAGGCAGATGCCGCTCTCCGCCTCCTCGACCCGCCAGACTCCCGTGCTGCTGATCTGGGCAACGTCGATCATTCCACCCTCTCCAGAACCATGGCGGCGCCCTGCCCGCCTCCAGCGGTCGAGGCGACGAGCCCTCGGACGCGATCAGCCCTCCGCAGCTCGAGGAGGAGGGTCAGGACCTGGCGGGCCGCGGAGGCACCCACCGGATGCCCCAGAGCGATCGCGCCGCCGTGCACGTTGAGCTTCTCCGGGTCGATCTCGCCCACCGCCTCGTCCCTGCCGAGGGCGCGCCGGGCGAATTCGCGGGAAGCGAGAGCCTTCCGGCAGGCGAGGACCTCCGCGGCGGAAGACTCGTGGAACTCGAAGCGGTCGAGGTCCGCGAGCGAAAGGCCGGACAGTTCGAGAGCCCGCACCGCGGCGAAGACCGGCCCCAGCCCTCGTCTCTCGGCGTCACCTCCCACCGACGCGTGGGCGACGATGGCGCCGAGCGGCCGCTTGCCGAGCTCCTCGGCCTTCGCCCGCGAGGCGATGAGCAGCACGGCCGCCCCGTCGGTCGCGGGAGACGTGTTGCCCGCGGTCACCGTTCCATGCCCGCCGGCCGCAGACGACCTCAGACGCGAGAGCGCGCCGAGCGACTGCCCCTTGCGCGGGCCGTTGTCTTCGACGACGGCGAGGTAGCGGGGAGGCGCGTGGACCTCGACGGTCTCCTCGGCCAGGTATCCCTCGACGGCGGCCTTGAGGGCGCGATGATGGCTGTCGAGGCTCAGCTCGTCCTGCTCCAGACGCGCGATGTCGAACTCGCGAGCCAGGCGCTCCGCGCTCTCGCAGCGGTCGAGACCGGTCAGCGAGTCGACGTCCACGGCCTCGATCGCCTGGTGGGGCAGGAAGTCCGAGGGCCGCAGTCGGACTGCCGCCAGGATCTTGCGGAGGATCGAGTCGGCCCGGGAGAGCGCGAGCAGCTTGCCGCGGGCCGTCGAGGAAAAGAGGAGAGGGAGCGCCGAGAGCGAGTCGACGCCGCCGGCGATGACCAGCTGCGCGGCGCCGGTCCGGATGCGCTCCTCGGCGGCGATGATCGCCTCGAGCCCCGACGCGCTGCCCCTCTGGATGGTGGCGGCGGGAACCGCCGCGGGGATGCCGGCGCGGAGCGCCGCCGAGCGGGCGACGTCCGCCTCGAGCGGAGCCGAGAAGGCGCTGCCGAGGATCACCTCCTCCACGGCCTCCGCAGGGATCCCCTCCCGCAGAAGGAGCTCCTCGATGGGGCGCCGCGCCAGCTCCGCCGGCTCGACGCCCGCCAGAGCCGTCCCCGCCGCGGCAAAAGGGGTCCGCAGCCCAGCGAGGATCACCACGGGGCGGTCAACAGGGCCTGAGCCCTCCTGAGTAGCCGTCATCTCTCGACCCCTCTCTCGGGATGGAAGGTTCCTCCAGGAGACAGTTCCTTCTCCGCTGAAGAGTACGATGCGCCGAGCCCATCCGTCGCCTCGGGCTCCCG
>JAFGKN010000223.1 GCA_016928605.1 Planctomycetota bacterium
CTCCGGCCCATCGTCGAGAGTCAGGGGAGCAGCGTCGTCTCCGCCGCGGATCAGGCCCTGGGACGATGGGTGCTGCTCGGCTTCAGCTTCCAGAGCCGGGACCCCGATCCGCGAGCGAGCGAGCTGCTTCTCGCCCGCGCCGTGCGGTACCGGCCGATCGAGGATGGCCTCCGCGTCATCTCGCCCCGCCCCGGCGACGTCTTCGCGGCGGGCGACGAGATACCGATCGAATGGGCGGCGCACGGCGAGCGGGCCGGCACGGTGAGGATCTCCTGCAGCACGGACGGATCCACGGAGGAGTATCCTCTCGAGGTCGCTCTGGCCGCGAGCGATGCCGCCGGTGGATCCTATCTCTGGACAGCGCCGGCGCCGCAGCCGGGCTCGTACTACACGTGTCGACTCCAGGTGAGCTGGACCGATCCGCCGCCGCTGACCGCAAGCTCCGAGGGAGAGTTCTTCATCACGCCAGCTCCCCTCCAGATCGAGACCACATCGCTCGCGAACGGCTTCACGGGAGCCGATTACTCGTCGGAGATCCGTGTCCGGGGAGGAGCGCCTCCCTACCTCTTCGACACGGGAGGCGATCTGCCCGCGGGACTCTATCTGCCCTCGCCCGACGAGGGCCAGACTCATTCGCACATCTCGGGTGTGCCCCTGGAGACCTGCTCCAACCGGCCTGTCCACCTGCAGGTGACCGATGCCGCGGGCACGACGCTGGGGCGAACGTACACGATCACTGTCTCCTCGAGCCGCATCCAGATCCTCTCGCCGGCGGGCGGCGAGTACCTTCTGGCCGGAGGTGCACACGGCGTGCAGTGGCAGGTGTTCGGCTACGTCGGAGACTCGGTCGCCGTTCGATACAACACGGACGGGAACTCACGGGATTTTCCCGAGCTCGCCGGCGAGAGCCTTCCCGTCGACTCGGCGTTCACGTGGCAGGTCCCTTCCGGCCTCCGCGCGGAGCGCTGCCGGCTCCAGATCGAATCGGACCTCGGATACCGCAGCATCACGGAGCGGACCTTCACCATCTCCGCCGCCGGCATCACCTGCCTCTCCCCCAACGGCAACGAGGTCCTGGAGACGGGATGCCAGAGGATGATCCGCTGGCGCTCGCTGGGCAACCCCGGCGGTAGGGTTCGAATCGAGCTGCTGGTCGGTCTGGGCGCGATGAGCTGGTCTCAAGAGATCGTCGCGGACACTCCGGACACCGGCAGCTTCTTCTGGTCGGTTCCTCTCGAGCCCTCGGAGGACTGCCGCATCCGCGTGCACTCGCTCGCCGACCCGCTGCTCGACGATGTCTCCGACGGACTCTTCTCGATCCGGTACCGCAATCCGGTGCGGGGGCTCATCTGGATCCCGTACACCGGCTTTGACCAGCTCGAGGTGCGCGGAGCGGTGGCCGCCGTCACTCTCCACGAAAACGACTTCGACTGGTTCCTCTCGCTAGCACGACAGCCGGAAGAGGTCGGCGCGGAGCTGGTGGGCAAGGAGACGTTCGTCATGGTGCAGCAAACACCTGCCGAAGACGTCAACTTCGCCGCGCGGGGACGGGCGATGAGCGACGTGCTCCAGAGATTCGCGGCACAGGGCGGGACCGTCGTCGTCCTCAAGCAGATCGGCCGCGCCAAGGAGTTCCTGCCCGCCAGCGGCCTCTTGAATGCCGTCGAGGTCGGCCATGGCTTCGATGTCTCTGCCGAGGTGGCCGATCCGGACCATCCGGTGATGAATCAGCTCCCCTCGACCTTCCGCTCTTCGACCGCGACCGCCTGGTACTCCATCACCGGCGAGGACGTGGATGTTTACGCCACCGATGCCGAGGGACATCCGATCGTCGCCGGACGAGACATCGGGGACGGGCGCGTCGTCGTGATCGGCTTCGACTATCGCGACTACACGCCCGAATCAGCGCGCGTTATCGCCAACGCTGTCCGCATGGTCCGCGCGACGGGCAGACGCGCTCACTTCGTCCGGGGAGATACCAACGCGGACGGAAGAATCGACATCGTCGACGCCATCTTTCTGCTCCGGCACCTGTACCACGGCGGCGCCGAGCCTCCTTGCCTCGACGCGGCCGATGTGGATGACAGCGCGCTGCTCGGTCAGAGAAACTCCCCGATCGATCTGACCGACGCGATCCACCTGCTTCTCTGGCTCTTCGTCGGCGGAGCCACGCCCCCGCCCCCAACGCCGCTCGCGCCGGTCCCGTTATCGCCCTACTGCGGAACGGACCCCCAGTACAGGGATGGGCTGGAGTGCGCATCCTATCCGCTCTGCAACTGACTCTCTACATATGCAAGGACCTTCCATCGACCGCGAGCGCGGCCTCGTGGAGAGCTTCCGAGATCGTGGGATGCGCGTGCACGGTGCGGGCGATGTCCTCCGCGCTGGCCTTGTACTCGAGAGCCACGACCGCCTCGGCGATCAGCTCCGAGGCGAACGGACCGAACATGTGGATCCCCAGCAGCTCGTCGGTCTTCGCGTCGGCCAGCAGCTTCACGAGGCCCGTGTTCTCCTCCATCGCCATCGCCCGTCCGTTCGCCCGCATGGGAAAGCGTCCTGCGCGGTACTCGCGGCCGGCCTCCCGGAGCTCCTTCTCCGTCATCCCCGCCCAGGCGATCTCCGGCCACGTGTAGATGACCCAGGGAATCGCGCCGTAGTTCACCGTCGTCTTCTGCCCCGCGATCCGCTCAGCGACCATGACGCCCTCCTCGGATCCGCGGTGCGCAACCATGGGGCCGCGCACGACATCCCCCACCGCGTAGATGCCGGGCAGACTGGTGCGGCAGCCCTCGTCCACCTTGATGAAGCCGCTCTCGTCGATATAGAGATCCACGGCCTCCGCGTCGAGGCCGTCGGTGTTGGGGCGGCGGCCCACCGAGACGACAAGGCGGTCGAAGGCGAGATCGTGCTTGCCGTCGCCGTCCTCGTACCGGACATGCACCTCTCCATCCCTCGCCTCCGCGGAGAGCACTCGCGCGGAGAGACGGATCTTCAGTCCCTGCCGGCTGAACTCCTCCAGCGCGACCTTCGAGATCTCCTCGTCGACGAAGAACAGGAACTCGTCGGTAGCCTCCAGCAGCACCACATCGGAGCCGAGCCGGTTCCACACCGACCCCAGCTCGACGCCGATGACTCCCGCGCCCACGATTCCGAGGCGCCGCGGGACCTCGTCGAACTCCAGGGCTCCCGAAGAGTCGACGATCATCCGGCCATCCATGGGGGACATGGGGAGCGATCTAGGCACGGATCCCGTCGCGATGATGATGTTGCGGGCCTCCAGCAGGGCCTTCTGGTGCTTCTCGTGCCGCGGTTCGACCTCGACCTTCAGCCCCTCCCGGAGCTTCCCCCGTCCCCTGAACCATGTCACGTTGTTCTTCCGGAAAAGCCCCTCGACTCCTCGGGTCAGCCGGCGAACGATCTCATCCTTGCGCTCGAGCATGGCCTTCACATCGAAGCGCACGTTGTCGGCCTTGATGCCGTGCGCCCCGATGTTGTGGACGAGGCGATAGTAGTGCTCCGACGAGTCCAGCAGCGCCTTCGATGGGATGCAACCGGCGTTGAGGCACGTGCCTCCGAGCGTGGACTCGCCATCCTTGCCGATCCACTCGTCCACGCAGGCGGTCCTCAGCCCGAGCTGGGATGCGCGGATGGCGGCGACATAGCCGGCCGGACCGGCTCCGATGACGACGACGTCGAAAGTCTCCATGATGGCGTACCTCAGAGGTTGAGAAGCATACGTGCCGGGTCCTCGAGCTGCTCCTTGACGGTGACGAGAAAGGAGACCGCGTCCCGGCCGTCGATGATCCGGTGATCGTAGGAGAGAGCTACGTACATCACCGGGCGGATCACCACCTGGCCGCTCTCCGCCACCGGCCGATCCTCGATCTTGTGCATGCCGAGGATCGCGCTCTGCGGCGGATTGATGATCGGCGTGGAGAGGAGAGAGCCGAAGACTCCTCCGTTGGTGATCGTGAACGTCCCGCCGGTCAGGTCCTCCATCGTCAGCTTGCCGTCGCGGGCCCGTTCGGCGAGATTCCGGATCCCGCTTTCGACCTCGGCGAACGACAGCTGATCCGCATCCCTCAGGATCGGAACGACGAGGCCGCGGGGCGAGTCCACCGCGATGCCGATGTCGAAGTACCCGTGATAGATGATGTCCTCGCCGTCGACGGAAGCGTTCACGGCCGGGAACTTCTTCAGGGCCTCGACCGTTGCCTTCACGAAGAAGGACATGAAGCCCAGCTTCACGCCGTGCTCCTTCTCGAAGGAGTCCCTGTAGCGGCGGCGCAGATCGATGACCGCCTGCAGGTTGACCTCGTTGAAGGTCGTCAGGATGGCGGCCGTCCTCTGCGCCTCGAGAAGCCTCTGCGCGATGCGCGCCCTCAGCCGGCTCATGCGCACACGGCTCTCCGGGCGCGCACCGGCTGCGCTCGCGGACCGTTCGGCAACAGCCGCCCGCTCCGCGACCGCGGTCTCGGGCGCGCGCTCGGTCTCCGGCGCGACAGCGGCTCCGGCCGTACCGACCGTTTGTCGGGCCGCACCGCCGGCATCCTCCGCGCGCGAAGCCCCTTCCTCCGCGGCCGGCGCGCCTGACAGCTTCTCGAGGATGTCGGCCTTCGTGACGCGCCCTCCGCGGCCCGTGCCGGCGAGCGCAGCGGGATCGATCCCGTGCTCGGCGGCGATCTTCTGCGCCGCGGGGCTGAGCACCGCGCCGCCGGCTCCTCCCTCATCCTCCGCCGCGGAGCCCTCCGCGGCTGCCGCGGGGACCTCGCCCTCCTCGATGATCGCGAAGACCTCGCCCTCCGCCACGGTCTCCCCCTCCTTCTTGAGGATCCTCGAGAGCCTGCCGTCGACCTCCGCCGCCACATCGAGGACGACCTTGTCGGTCTCGACTTCGGCGATCTTCTCGTCGCGGCGGACGGCATCGCCCTCCTTCTTGAGCCAGGCCTGGATGACTCCCTCGTGCACGGACTCGGGCAGGGCGCTCAGCTTCAGCTCGACGGACATCGCGGTTCAACTCCTTGCGGGCTGCAGGGAAGGGGGCTGCTGCGCGGGGAACACGAGCAGGGGAGCCGGCTCGGTCCCCTGCCTGTTGAGCGCGGCCTGGACCAGCCGCTCCTGACGTACCATATGCTGCTTGTGATGGCCCCCGGCCGGAGCGGCGCTGGATGGCCTTCCGGTATAGCTCAAGGACTGGGTCGGACGGATGCTCGCCCGCAGGAGGTGCTGGATCGAGTACCAGGCGCCCTGGTTCATCGGCTCCTCCTGCGCCCAGACCACCTCGCCGGCTCGAGGAAAAGCCGCGAGAGCGGGTGCCAGCTCGTCGCGGGGGAACGGATAGAGCTGCTCGACGCGGAGGATGGCGATGTCATCCCTATTCTCCTTGCGGCGCGCCTGGAGCAGGTCGTAGTAGACCTTTCCGGAGCAGAGGACCACGCGCGCGACGCCGAGCGCATCGATGGGATCCGCCTCTGGGATCACGGTCTGGAACCCTCCGCTCGTGAGATCCTCGATCGGTGAAAACGAGAGCTTGTCGCGGAGCATGCTCTTCGGGCTCATCACGACGAGCGGCTTGCGGTACCTCCGGAGCATCTGCCGCCGCAGCAGGTGGAACATCTGGGCGGGGGTGGTGGGCACGGCCACCTGGATGTTCTCCTGCGAGCAGAGCTGCAGGAACCGCTCGAGACGCGCCGACGTGTGCTCCGGCCCCTGCCCCTCCCAGCCGTGCGGGAGGAGGAGCACGAGCCCGCACAGGCGCTCCCACTTCTGCTCCGAGGAGCTGATGAACTGGTCGATCACGACCTGCGCCACGTTGGCGAAGTCTCCGAACTGCGCCTCCCAGACCACGAGGGTGCCGGGGTCGGTGGTGCTGTAGCCGTACTCGAAGCCGACCACCGCCTCCTCGGAGAGGATCGAGTCGATGACGGTGAACCGGGGCTGATTCTCCGCCACGTGGCGCAGCGGGATGTAGATCTCGCCGCCGCGCTGGTTGTGGAGCACCGCGTGGCGATGGAAGAACGTCCCTCGCCCGCTGTCCTGGCCCGTCAACCGGACCGGATAGCCAGCTTCGAGGAGGCTGGCGTAAGCCAGCGTCTCGGCACAGCCCCAGTCGACCGGCAGTCCTCCGGCCACCATCTTGCGGCGGTTGCTCAAGATCTTCGCCACGCGCGGGTGGAGCTCGAAGTCATCCGGGATGCGATGGATGGCGGCCCCGAGGCGCTTCAGCTCCTGGATGGGCAAAGCGGTCTCCGCCGGCTCCGTCCAGCGGCGGTCGAGGAAGATGGACCAGTCCGCGATGTAGGGATACTTCACGTCCGCGGCCGGATGGAAGGCGACGCGCCGGCCCGCGTCCAGAGCATCGCGGTACTCCTCGACGAAGCGGTCAGGATCCTCCGCACCGACCACGCCCTCCTCGACGAGCTTCCGCGCGAAGAGATGCCTCACGCCGGGGTGCCGGCGGATCTTCTCGTACATCACCGGCTGCGTGACCGCGGGCTCGTCGGCCTCGTTGTGCCCGTGCCTGCGGAAGCAGACGAGATCGATCATGACGTCCTTGTGAAACGCCATGCGGAAGTCGAGCGCGGTCCGCGCGGCGAAGATGACAGCCTCCGGATCGTC
>JAFGKN010000224.1 GCA_016928605.1 Planctomycetota bacterium
ACGCGGGAGCCGTCGGGGAACTCCCCGGCGCGCATCCGCTCGAAGAGGTCGAGGTTCTCCTCGACGCTGCGGTCGCGGTGGGGGCTGTTCCTGCCCGGTTCGGTCAGCGTGCCGCGGTACTCGCGGATCTCCTCCTGGCTCAGGTCGCAGACGTAGGCCTTGCCCTTCTTGATCAGCTTCACGGCCCAGTCGCAGAGCTGGTCGAAGTAGTCCGATGCGTAGTACTCGCGATCACCCCAGTCGAAGCCGAGCCAGCGGATGTCCTCCTTGATCGACTCGACGTACTCGAGGCTTTCCTTGCAGGGGTTCGTGTCGTCGAAGCGCAGGTTGCACAGTCCGCCCGGATTCTCGGCGGCGATCGAGAAGTTGAGCGTGATCGACTTGGCGTGGCCGATGTGGAGGTAACCGTTGGGCTCTGGCGGAAAGCGCGTGCGCACCCGCCCTCCATGCTTTCCCGCTCGCTGGTCCTCCGCCACGATCGCGCGGATGAAATCGAGGGGCGTCTTGCCTTCCGGTGCTGCCATGCTCGAGTTGTCCTTGCTCTGGAGTTTCAGGAGATCTTCCGCGCTCCGGCCGGCCGCGGCGATCCGCATTCCATCTCCGGCGATTTCCGGGTATCTTACTTCCTTCCCTATCCTTGGCAATACGCACCGCGGATGACGAAGCGGATCATGGAGACCATCAAGACGCGATTCGCGCCCTCTCCCACCGGACACCTGCACGTCGGCGGCGCCAGGACGGCGCTCTTCAACTTCCTGATCGCCCGCCAGGCCGGAGGGACCTTCCTGCTGAGGATCGAGGATACCGACCGCTCGCGGCACGACGAGTCGGCGATCGCGAAGATCTGCGAGGACCTCCGCTGGCTCGGCATCGAGTGGGATGAGGGCATCGAGGTCGGCGGCCCCAACGGGCCGTATCGCCAGTCGGAGAGGCTCGATATCTATCGCCGCTATCTGCGCAGGCTCCTCGACGAGGGCCGCGCCTACTACGCCTTCGATACCGCCGAGGAGCTGGATGCGATGCGCGAGCGCTCCCGGGCCGAGACGGGGGGCTTCCGGTATCCGCGGCCCGAGAGATTCGCCGGCGAGGAGGAGGCAGAGCGGGCGCGGGCCGAGGGGCGGCCGGTCGTGGCTCGCATACGCTGCCCTGACACCGACGTGACCGTCGCCGACGAGAGCTTCGGCGAGATCACGATCCCGGCCGGCGAGCAGGAGGACTTCATCATCCAGAAGGCCGACGGCTATCCCACCTTCTACCTGGCCAACGTGGTCGACGACGAGCTGATGGGCGTGAACTTCGTCTGCCGCGGCCAGGAGTTCCTCGACCAGACCTGGAGGCAGGCCGTGCTGCGCGAGGCGCTCGGCTTCCGCGAGCCGAGACTGCTCCACCTTCCGCTGATCATGGACCGCCACGGGAGGAAGCTCTCCAAGCGCGACGGCGACGTGGACGTGCACGCCTTCCGCCGGGCCGGCTATCTCCCCGAGGCCCTCGTGAACTTCATCGCTCTTCTCGGCTGGAGGCCCGGAGGCGACCGCGAGAAGTTCACGCCGGCCGAGCTGGTCCAGGAGTTCAAGACGGAGCGCCTGAGCAAGGCGAACGCCAGGTTCGACCGCGAGAAGCTCCTCTCGTTCAACACGGATGCGCTCGCCGCCGCCGGCGAGGACCGCCTCCTCGCCGCGCTCAAGGACTACCTCTCGCTCCACTCGACGCCGATCCCCGCGGGGGACGACGCCCTGCTCCGAGCGGTGCTCCGCGCCTGCCGCGGCATCCGCACGTTCGCCGACCTGGTCGCGAAGTGCGAGGTGCTCTTCGGACCGGACGACGCCTTCCAGTACGATCCGCAGGCTGTGGCGAAGGTGCTCGAGAAGGGCGCCGGCTACGAGACCCTCGCCGAGCTCCGCCCCCGCCTCGCGGCGACCGACTGGACCGCAGAGGCGCTCGAGGCGCTCCTGGAGGCTTACGGCGTGGAGAAAGGGCTGAAGATGGGCAAGATTGCCCAGCCGCTGCGCGTGGCGGTCACCGGTTCCACCGTCAGCCCCTCCATCTACGAGACGCTCGTCTTTCTCGGCAAGGAGAAGACCCTGGTCCGCATCTCCCGGTGCCTCGCCGAGCGATCCGCCGGCTGATGCGCGAACCGCCCCGCGAGGCGCGTTCGAGAACCGCCGGCGATCGCAAGCAGAGCAGGACATCATGGACATGGAATCCAGCAGCCCCGTCGCCCTGATCACCGGAGCCTCCCGCGGCATCGGCCGCGGCATCGCCCTCGAGCTGGCCGGCGCCGGTTATGACATCGTGGTGAACTACACGACGCGCCCGGAAGCTGCGGCGGAGACGGCGCACGGAGTCGAGGAGCGCGGCAGGCGGGTGCTCATCGCCCGGGCGGACGTCGCCTCCCGGGAGGACCGCGAGAGCATGATCGCCGAGACCCGCGAGGCCTTCGGCCGCATCGACGTGCTCGTCAACAACGCCGCCCTCTCCTCGCTCGTGCGCGTCGACATCCTGGATGCGCCCGAGGAGAGCTTCGACCGAGTGCTCGCGGTCAACCTGAAGGGCCCCTTCTTCCTCACGCAGGCCGTCGGGCGCTGGATGGTCGAGATCAGAAAGCGGGACCGCGCGCGCCGGCTTCACATCGTCAACATCTCCAGCATCTCCGAGTACACCGCAAGCGTCCTGCGCGGCGACTACTGCGTGGCCAAGGCGGGCCTCGGCATGCTCACGCAGCTCTTCGCCGACAGCCTCGCGCCCCACTCGATCTGCGTGAACGAGGTGCGGCCGGGAATCATCGCCACGGACATGACCGCCGGGGTGAAGGAGAAGTACGACCGACTGATCGCCGAGGGCCTCACGCCGCTGCGGCGCTGGGGCCAGCCGGAGGACGTCGCGAGAGCCGTCCGGGCCCTCGTCGGAGGGGACTTCGACTTCACGACGGGAGCGGCGATCGACGTCGACGGAGGGTTCCACATCCGGCGGCTGTGAGGACCAGAGAGCTTCAGACAAAGCTCGAGGCGGTGA
>JAFGKN010000225.1 GCA_016928605.1 Planctomycetota bacterium
CCCCCCGGCCCGACCTCCGCGCCACCGCGCCGCCCCCCGGAGAAGCCCTCGGCCGGCGGCGCCGCCCGGCCGCCAGGCCTCGCGACCTCCTTGCGCTCTGGAGCGACCTGCGGGGAGACGTCCGCTGCGGCGGTCGTCTCGCCGTCCGCCGCAGAGCCCTCTTGGATGAACTCAGGCGGGGTGATCTTCTCCTTCCCCCGCGGCAGGCGAGGGATCTGGGGCACCGGGGGTATGGGAAGCGGCGGCAGCGGCGGCAGCTCCGGCCCTCCGGGCACCGGCGGCCGCTGCCCCCCTCCCGGCCAGCCCCCGGGTCGCGAGCTTCCCCCCGCTCCGCGCGCGGGCGCCTGGATCGCATCGAGGATCTGCTGCTGCTGCATCTGCTGCACCCACGTCGACGGAGTCTGCCGCCGGACCGTCAGCGCGTTCCTCCCGCTGCGGCGGTACTCGAACAGCTCGGCGTCGATCCGGACCACGCCCTCGATGGGGAACTTGCTCGCGTCGCGCACGTTGATCGCCGAGACGGCCGCCGTGGCGGGAATCGATGAGAGCAGCTCGGTCGAGAGGTTGTCCTCGCCGGCGGGGATGCCGTCTATGTAGAGCTGGGCGCCTCCGCCGAAGACTCCATCCCACGCGATGCGGATGTGATACCAGGTGTGGAGGTCGAGCGGCCGCTGCGCCTCGATCTGCAGGTACTGTCCCGTCTCCCGGTTCGTGATGACGGATGGATCGGGCAGAGAGGCGTCGCGGATGCGGAGGATGACCCGAGCCGCGCTCGGATCGTAGAGAAGGGCCAGATGGTTGCGCTCGGGATCCGATCCCCCCTCCACCAGCTTGAGGAATCCGTCCTCGGAGCGCGCCGCCGGATAGGTCCGCATCCGGAACCAGAACTCGATGCCGCCGGGCACCGTCGTCAGGTCGAGCGAGCCGCCGCCGGCGCTCGCCCCGCCGCGCCCGACGCCTGCCGCGGCTCCTCCGATCGCGATCTCCACGCTATACGGCTCTCCGTGAGCGAGATCGAAGCCGTCCCAGCGGTCCTCGAAGTGCTCGATCGGATCCCCCCCGCCGCGGAAGGTGCCGGGCCATCCATCCGGCGTCGACGAGACCGCCAGTCGGAGGCTGCCCAGATCCCCCTGGGGCTCGATGAGGGGGCCGCGGCGGATCATGAGAGGCCGGCTCTCCACGAGGTGGCTGCGCGCGCCGGGAAACTGGAGGAGGAACTGGTGATCGTACTCCGGGAAGCCGATGCCCATGCGCGGATCGCGCAGGTAGAAGCCCTGCGAGAAGTCCCTCTGCGTGAGGAGCCCGCTGAACAGGCTCCCCGGAGGAGAGACCTCGACGATCTCCCGGAATCGCGCCTGCGCCACTTCGCGCCCGGCGGGCGATCGCAGGATGCCGCGCGACTCGATCGTGTAGACATCCGCCGTCGAGAAGCAGAGACCGGTCGTGGACAGCCTCAGCGAGTAGTGTGTGGGCTGGACCGCGTTCGTGAAGAGGGGATCGACATCCTCCTCGTCGATGCTCTCGCTGCCGGCAGCCGACTGGAGCGCGCTGCGGAAGTCCGCGTAGCTGCGCAGCGGGCGCGCGGCGATCACCTCCAGGGCCAGCCGGTCCGCCTCGTAAGGGGTGACGATGTGGCGCTGGTCGGGCCCCTGGATGCCGGTGAAGACCGCAGCGAGGACCTTCCTCGGAGCCGTGTTGACATTGACAGGATGGCGCTGGAGCGCCTGGATGGTGGCTCCGAAGGCGCGGTAGGAGCGCAGGAGCGGAAACGAGAGCTCGACGCCGCCGACGCGGGCCCCCCCTGCCGCCTTGACGAAGTTGAGCTCCGGCGGCGAGTCGTCGCGCTTCGGCCGGATGCGGACGAGCGTCCCCGGATTGAACTCCGAGGGGCGCTCGAGCTGCGTGTCGTACCTGGCGCTCGCCGAGGAGATGTCGGTCAGGATCGCCTGCGGCTCGCTCCACCGCGCGGCCACGCGCGAGCTGACCGTGAAGGCGTCGCGGTGGTTCTCGAGATCCTCCGGCAGGATCGTCTCGAGGCCGTCCACCTCGTAGCTCTTGCCGAGCTGGACGAGCGCCCGCGAGAGGTACTTCCGGTCGAGCCGCGCCGCGCTCCTCTGATCAGCGCCGAGAGCTGCCTCGATCTCCTCGACCACCTTCCGGACCTCGGCGCGCCCCGCGCCCTCGAGCCGCGCTGCAAGATCGACGATCACCTGCGGCCCGCGGCGCTGCTCGATCTTCTTCAAGAGGCCGCGCGAGACCCGCAGGCGCTGCAGCCGCTCGAGCGACAGCCGGTACCGGCGGCTCTCCTCCTCGGAGAGCACGCGGTCCTCGCCCGTGAAGAGGACGCGGTCGAGGCCGTACTTCTCGAGCTGGTGGGTGCTGATGCCGCTGTCGCGGAGGAGGTCGAGCGTGAGACCCTCGCCCCGGAACCGGCTGACGAAGAGCGAGGCCATCTGCCAGCGGGCGATGTCGCGCATCGCCTCCACGGACGGGAACTCGGTGGGCTCCGGCGCATGGAAGCCGCCGTAGCGGCTCGACCAGATGCGGTGGTACGCGATCTTCCACCCGCGGAGATCGTAGACGAGGCTCTCGGCGGGAAACTCATCGACGCCGGAGTAGGAGAGGAAGTCGGCGCGGAAGCAGTCGA
This sequence comes from Planctomycetota bacterium, assembly GCA_016928605.1. Taxonomy (GTDB): domain Bacteria; phylum Planctomycetota; class UBA8108; order UBA8108; family UBA8108; genus JAFGKN01. The sequence continues at coordinate 2,648 of JAFGKN010000225.1, forward strand.
GGAGCGCGTTGGGCGCCTTGCGGCGGTAGGTGACGGCCTCGATCTCCTGGGTCCTCCGGTGGACGATCACCACGGCGCCGTCGATCGTGGCCGGGTCGGAGTCGCCCGGAAAGGGAGTCGTGTCGTCGAGGAGCATCTCGGTGTCGGCGAGCTTCAGCGGCTGGATGAGCTGGCGGACGCCGAAGACTCCCGCGATGAGATTCGGTGGCGCGGTGTTGATGTTGATCTTCCCCTGCTCGTCGATCACCTGCGCCGACGCCGTGATGCCGCCCGGATCGCGGAACCTCACGCG
>JAFGKN010000226.1 GCA_016928605.1 Planctomycetota bacterium
AGGCGAGGAGAGACCAGAGCCTCAGCTCCGGCGCGGTGATGGAGGCTTCCGCGCCCTCGACATCCACGGCCAGCTCCCGGACCTCGCTATCGCAGCCGAGATACCGGGCCTTGCGGCGCCCCTTCACCGCGGAGGCCGGAAAAGCCACGCGGACGTCGCGCGCCGGGCGCATCCGGTCCGCCGCGGCATCGTAGTCGAGGTTCACGAGGTGGATGACGAGCGCGCCGCCCCTCCGCCGCGCTCTCGCCATCACGGTCGCGGGCGCCGAAACCTCGACGTCGGGCGCGGCATCGAAGCCGTCGAGGAGCGAGGCCTGCTCGCGGATGAAGCGATAGAGCGGCGCGAACTCCTCGACGGGAGCCTGGTACCAGTGGGTGCCGAGCTCGCTGGTGAAGCACCACTGCCGCGTCGGGTGCGGCACCATGAAGCGCTGGCCGTGGGCGTAGGTGAGGGCGATCCAGAAGCGCGCGATCTCGCAGGCGGAGCGCGCCTTGACGTGGGCCCAGTCGTGGCCGCTGGCGGTGCAGGCGAGGGGTCGCTCGAGGCGCTGCGCTGCATCGAAGGCCTTGAGCGCGCCCTGGAGCGAGCTCGTGCCCTTGTGCGCATCGAACCAGACCTCGCAGACGACGTGGGTCAGTCGCGGAACGACGTGATGGTGGACGTCGTTGCCGAGGCACGCGTTGGCGCTCAGCAGCACCGGATGTCCGGCGGCCCCCTCCGCCACCTTCCGCAGCTCCTCGACGAAGTCCGCCGCCGCGTCGAGGTGAAACTCCTTCCAGAGATCGAAGAGGGGGATCTCCCTCGCCTTCCGCTTCACCTCGTCGCGCGTGCGAGCGTGCTCGCGCACGAGGTCCCGGTAGTCGAACGCCGCGAGGTCCTCGATCCCCGCGGACGCGAGCTGCTCCTTCGCGGCGTGTGTCTTCAGGTACTCGCGGAAGCCGGCCACCGAGTGGTCGTCGAAGCCGCCGCCATACCAGTGAGCCGGGCTCGCCACGCCGAGGTGATCGTCGACGTGGAGGCCGTCCGCGCCGCCGGCCATCACGCGCCTAACATTCGCCTTCACGTGCTCGCGGAACGCCGGGTGGTTCGTGTTGCCGAAGTCCGTCGTCTGTCCCTCGTGGACCTTGTCGAACTGCCAGGGGACGGCGATGGGCTTTCCCTCGATGTCGACCGCCACGGCCTCGCGGAGCTCGCGGCTCTCGTGCAGCGTCTTCGCGCCGGCGGTCAAGCACCAGACGCTTCCGGTGCATCGGATGCCGAGGTCGCGGTGCATCTTCACCTGCTCGGCGGTGTTCGCGCCGCCCCACGCGACGAAGGTCGCCCCGTAGGCCTTGTAGGCCTCGGGGCTCGCCGCGTACATGAAGACCACCTCGGAGCGGCGCAGCACCGGCTCCTTCGAGCCGGCGGAAGCGCTTTCCTCCGCCGCGCAGAGTCCACAGAAGATCATCACGCCCGCGATCGATGCGACGAGAGCCTTTCGGTGCATGGTTCGTGCCTTTCGCTCTTGGTGAATGGTGGGGTGCAAGACCCGATGATGAACGAAAGGCGAAGGGATGAAAACCATCCGCGCCGATCCGCCCCCTCCCGAGGAGCGCCGGAGGCCCCTCGCCGCCGGGCGCCGGATCCGTTCGGTCACGGGATCATCTCGATCTCGATGCCCGCGATCGCCGGCTTGCCCTTCTTCGCCCGCAGCTCCAGGTCGAGGCGGCCGTCATCCACGCGGCGTTCGCGGGAAACCACCTTCGCCTTCGCGAAGCCCCTCGCGCCGGGATCGAAATCGGAGAGCACGGTCTCGCCTTCGATCGCAACATCGAAGCCCCTCGTGCCCGGCTGATCCCGCTCGACCTCGCTGAAGTGGAAGGTCACCCGGTAGCTGCCCCGCGGAAGGGGGACGCGGTAGAGAGCCCCGGGGGATGGCCCGAGGATCGCTCTCTGCGCGCGGTAGATCGGATCATCGTCGGTCTCCTCGATCTCGAGGAGGTGGACGTCGAGCGGGCTCGCATCGGGGCCGCCCACCGGATCCCTCGGGTCGAGGACGCGGATCCTGCGCACGCCGCGCGCATGGAAACGATCAGCGCTCCAGACGACTCCGCGAGTACTCGTAAACTCCGGCCCGCCGCAGTTGATCCGGACCGCCTCGCCGGCCGCGAGCCTCTCGAGCAGCCAGCGCAGGTCCGCGGCGAATCCCTTGCCCCGCTCCGGCAGACGCGCGAGGAGACCGGCCGGAGGCCGGCCCGCGCGGAAGCTCTCCTCGATCCAGCGGCCGAGGATCGCATCGGCTCCCCACGGCTCAGCCATCGTCTCGACCGCGCCGAGGAGCTCGTCCTCCGCCGCGGCCGGTTCGCCGATCGCGAAGAGGCAGTCGGCGAGCCGGAGACAGGGCTCCGGCCTCGATCCGTCGAGGCGCGCAGCCTCGCGAAACCACTCCGCCGCGTCCGCGAGATTCCCGGCCCGCTGGCGGATCCGCCCCTCGAGGTAGGCGATCCGCGACTCCGCCCCCT
>JAFGKN010000023.1 GCA_016928605.1 Planctomycetota bacterium
CGCGCTTCCCAGCGCGGAGGAGGGCGCCGCCCAGGGAGCGGCGAGGCCTCCGGCGGCAACGGCTGCCGCGCCCTTCAGGAAGCTCCTCCGCCCGATGCGATGGCGCGCGGTCATGATGGACTCCTCTCCTCGGCAGGCCGGTGATGCAGTCGTGACGATCGGGATCCATTTTGCTCCCCGGGGCCGGCGGAGGGCAAGGCTCGACCGGCTCACGCCAGGTCGACGCGCAGCTCGGCGAGGTCTCCGTCGGCGAGCACGTGGTCCTTCTGGACCGCCTGTCCGTCGAAGCGCGACGAGCCCCACACGCGCGCCAGCCGCAGCCGCTCGGGGAAGGGACGATTCCGATCCGCTGCAGCCGCGCCGGAGGAACCGCGGTCGGGGCGGAGTCGATGCTCCGGCGGCAGCCGCCTGTGGCGCCGACTGCGCCTCCGCCGCCGCGCGGATATCCGCAAGATGGGGCTTGCTTAGGCCTCCGGATTCTGAAATGCTCGTGGTGAGTGGAATGATGCCCGGATGGGCCCGCGGAAGGCATTCTCGAGTGAGCCAGCGAAGGAGCTGCACCATGCGACAGATGGATCGACGAACGTTTCTAAAGGGTGTGCTGGGCGCCGCCGGCGCGGCGGCCACCATCAACATCTCCACGGCCAGAGCCGGCAGCTCGATCCTCGGCGCCAACGAGCGCTTCCGGATCGCGGTCTGCGGCCTCAACGGCCGCGGAGGAAGCCACATCGGAGGTTTCTCGGGGATTTCGGATGTCGAGATCGCCTACCTCGTCGATCCCGACATGCACGTCCTCGAGCGCGCTGTCAGCGGCTTCAAGAAGAAATTCGATGGTGTCAAGGGATTGATGGATGTCCGCAAGGCGCTCGAGGACAAGACCCTCGACGCGATCACCGTGGCGACGCCCAACCACTGGCACTCGCTCATGACGATCTGGGCCGCGCAGGCCGGCAAGCACTGCTACGTCGAGAAGCCGGCGAGCCACGACATCTACGAGGGGCGCGTCGCCGTCCAGGCGTGGAAGAAGTACGGCGTCGTGGTCCAGCACGGCACTCAGAAGAGGAGCGACGACGGCATCGCCGGACTGCACGAGGCGATCCAGGCCGGCAAGTTCGGCAAGCTGAAGATCTCCTACGGCTATTGCTGCAAGGCGCGAGGCTCGATCGGGTTCGAGGAGATCACCGATCCCCCGGCGTACCTCGACTGGGATCTCTGGCGCGGGCCTGCGGATGTCAAGCAGTACCACGCCAATTACCATCCCTACGACTGGCACTGGTTCTGGAAGACCGGCAACGGTGATATGAACAACCAGGGGACTCATGAGCTCGACGCCGCTCAGTGGTCCCTGACGTGCGGCAAGGAGCTGATGCACCCCGTCCGCGCGATGGCGCTCGGCGGCCGCTTCCAGTGGAACGACCAGGGCGAGACGCCCAACACGATGTTCGCCATCGCCGAGTATCCCACCGGGCAGTACGTCTTCTTCAACGTCCGCAACGTCAACTACACCGGCTACCCGCGGCAGGTGGAGAACGAGTACTACTTCGAGGATGGCGGCAAGATCATCCGCGGCAAGTACTACGCCAAGGGAAGCGACAAGGGCGAGAACGTCTCGGTCCCCAAGGGGAAGGTGACTCCCGGCGGCAACTGGCGCAGCTTCATCACGGCCTGCCGCGCCGGGGATCCCAAGATGGCCAATGGCAACATGGAGGAGGCCCACTACTCCTGCGTGCTGGGCCACCTCATGAACAACTCCTACCGCCTCGGCACGAAGGTGCCCTTCAACGAGAAGGCGGGCCGGTTCGGCGACAACAAGGATGCCCACGAGCACTTCATGAAGCTCCACGCGATCATGCGCGACGGCGTCGGAGTGCCCGAGGACAAGGAGAGCTACATCGTCGGCCCCTGGCTCAGCTTCGATCCGAAGGCGGAGCGCTTCGTCGGCGAGCACGCCGCGGAGGCGAACGTCCTCGTGCGCGACGCGAACCGCAAGGGATTCGAGATCCCGGACGTCGACAAGGTCTGACGATCTCAACGATCGGGATCGCGCCGGCCCCGCAGCGGAGCATCATCCACTGCGGGGCCGGCGGTGTTTCCGGCGGTGTGCGCGTCCTCCGTTGCCCTTTTTCCGCGAGAGCCGCCGCTCCGGCGGCTACCGCTCCGCCCTCATCGCCTCCAGAGCGCGCCTCGCCTCCTCCCTCACCGCCGGGAAGGGGTCGTTCGCCGCGAGGTTCTCGAGGGCGAGCGCGGCGTCGTCGCCTCCCAGGATTCCCAGGGCGCGCGCGATGTGGAGCCGGAAGTCGAAGCGGCACCGCTCGAGCGGCGCGATCAGCTCGGGCACCACGCTCCGGTCGCCGATCGCGGCCAGCGCGTCGGGGATGTAGCGCGTGCCGGGGGCGCCGCCCGGAGCGCGCTTCCACTTCGCGAGGAGCGGGGGGATGGCCTTCGGGTCGCCGATCCGCGCGAGCGACTTGCAGATGAAGAGCGTCATGTCGATGTCGGCCCTCGGCAGCTCCTCGAGGATGAAATCGACCGCGGCGGGCCAGGCGCCCAGCTCCTCCATCCGGATCCACTTCTCCTCGCGCTCCGCC
>JAFGKN010000227.1 GCA_016928605.1 Planctomycetota bacterium
AGGCGCGCGGTCCCGCCCTCGAGCGACTCGACGTCCACGGAGAGCCAGCGGAGGAGCCATCCCGGCAGCGGCAGATCGTTCATGACGTACCTCCCGCCGCCATGGCCGCGCCCTCGCGCCGCGCGCTCGCCTGCGCCGGAGGGCCCTGCGCGCGACCGGCCGGCGCGAGACCGCTCTGGCGCCGGTGGCGCGCGAAGAGCCAGGCGAGGAAGCCCTCGGCGAAGAGCAGCGCGAGGAAGAGCCCGATCAGCAGATCCGAGATCTCGAAGCGGCCGCGCCCCGCGGCGGCGACGTCCGCCGCATCCCGGATGACCTCGAGCGGCAGATCCGGATAGAGCCGGGCGAGATCCTCCGGCGCCAGGCGGACGAGATCGGACTCCTCGGGCTCCGAACGGACCGCGAAGGCCCGGATCTCCTCGCCGCCGTCTCGCTTCCTGAGGACGAGCGTCGAGAGGCCGGCCTTCATCGTGTCGTCGAGGCGGAACCGGAACTCCTCCGCGCGCGCTCCCTCCGGAGGCGGAGCAGCTATCAGCACGCGCTCGGGAGTCTCGGGATACTCAGGGCCCCGGTACCTGGCCTCCTTCGCGTAGAGCGTGATGTCGACCGGGATCTCGATGCGGGAGCCCGCCGCATGGCCGGCCAGATCGGCCTCGGCGCGGCCGGTCGTCTCCATGATCTGCTGCAGGACCGGGAGGTAGGTGGGGCTGACCGGCCAGTCGTTCCACTCCGCATCCGCGCTCGAGGCGAAGAGGATCACCCTTCCGGAGCCCGCCTCTCTCTCGACGATCGCCGGGCTCCCGTCGGCGTCGTCGAACTGCGCGATCACGCGGGCGCGCGGCTGCGGCTCCAGCAGGAAGAACCGCGAGAATCCCGCCTCGGCGATCAGCGCCTCGCCTCCGTCGCGGAGGAACCGGAAGAAGGGGTGGTCGAAGGAGGGCACCATGCCCACCGGGAGCTGCTCGTGAGCTCGAAGCTCGCCGATGCCCGCCGGCAGCAGATCCCTCGCGGGATGCTCCGGATCGGCCGGTCCCTCGGCGCCTCCCAGGTCGCGGGCGTAGATGACCGGATCGACCTGGTCGCCGAGGAAGATCAGCAGAGTCCCTCCCTCGCGGACGTAGGCGCCGAGCCGGGGGACGAACTCGCGCGGGAGGAGATAGACGTTGGCCAGCACGATCGCACCGAACCGGGAGAGAGCATCGCCCGGCAGGCTGTCCTCCACCACGACCTTCGGCGCGAGCCCGGAAGACGTCTCTCCGCTCGGCCGCAGCGCCGTCTCGAGGTAGTCGGTCTCTCCCTCGTAGAGCTGCGAGGAGGGCTCGCCGCTCACGAGGAGCACCTCGGTGGCCTCGATCACATCGACCACGAACGACCGCTGGTTGTCCTCGGGCAGCGGATCGCCCGCGCCGGAGACCTCGACCGCCGCCCGGTACTGGCCTGCCTCCCGGAACGTGACCGCGACGCTCGCGACGCCGCTCTCTCCTCCCGCCAGCCGCGGGATGGGGGCGGCGAGGGCCATGCTCGCTCCGGTCTCCTGCGAGGTCGGCGCGTAGCTCAGGCGCACCCGGAGATCGCCCACCGCCTCGCGGCCGTGGTTGGTGATGCGAACGTGGACGTCCGAGGGTATGCCGGCGGCCGGCCTCCCTCCGGCGATCTCGACGCCCGTCACGGCGACGTTGCCCGGCGAGCCGGAGCCGGCGTCGAGGATCGCCAGGCTCGTGGGGACCTCCGCGCTCGCGGCGAGCCTTTCGAAGGCCGCCTGGAGGCTGGCGCTGGCGCCGCCGCTCCCGTCGGTCCAGTCCGCGGCGCGAAGGTCTGTCAGGATGGAGACCGTGCGGGGACGCTGGCCGCCCTCGGAGGAGACCATCGCTCCGTGCTCGGCGATGCTCTCGAGCACGCGGCCGAGGTCCATGCGCGTGCTCGTGGGGGAGAGCGCCCGCAGCGATTGCTCGAGCGCGGCCGCCCTCTCGCGGTCGACGAAGCTGCCGCGCACGATCGGCGCCTCCGGCCGCGAGGAGCGGAGGATGGTCACCCGGTCGCGGCTGCTCCGCTCCGCGAGCCGGTGGAGCGTGTCGATCAGCGCGGCCGTCGTCCGCTCGAGCAGCGTTCGATCGGCCTGCCGCTCGGCCATCGAGAGCGAGTCATCGACCACGAAGACCTTGTCCTCGCTGAGGAGGACGCTGGCGAGCCAGCCGAACCCCTGGTCGGAGAGCATCGGGCGCGCGAGGAAGAAAGCGATCAGCACCATGAGGAGGATGCGGCACGCGAGGAGGACGAGCTGCTCCAGGCGGATCCTCCTGCGGTTCTTCCTCAGGGCGGCGAGCAAGAACTCCATGGCGGCCCAGTCGAGCCGCCGCAGCCGCCGGCGGTTGATGAGGTGGATGATGATCGGAATCGCTCCGAGGGCGGCGGCGGCCCAGGCCAGCTCGACGTGGAGAAACGGGCTCACGCCGCGCCTCCTTTCTCCGCTCGCGGCGCGTGGGAGAGCGCCGGCGGCAGCTCGGGCGGCCTCCGGGCAGTCGTCGGCTCGAGCGGTCGCGTCGCCATCACATCCTCCTCGCCTTCGACCGGGACGCGATCACTGCGATGATCGCCGCCTCCATCGGCTCGGCCGTCCGGCACCGGTAGTAATCGATGCCCATCGACGAGCAGACGCGCTCGACCTCGCCCAGATAGCTCTCGAAGGCCTCGACGTAGGCCTCGCGCAGCGACCGCGGATCGGCGGTCACCTCGGGGTAGTCCTCGAGCCCCCTGAAGAGCGTGTTTCCCTCGAAGGGGAACGTCAGCTCCGTCTCGTCGAGCACGTGGAAGACGATGATGTCGTGCCGGCGCATCGCGAACTCCTGGAGGCTCGCGGCGATCTCATCGCGCGGGGCGAAGAGGTCCGAGATGATCGCGACCAGCCCCCGCAGCGGGATGCTGTCGGCGATCTTCTTCATCGCCCCCAGGATGCCCGTCTTCTCGCGCGGCTCCGTCTCGTCCATCGCCTGGCCGATCCAGCGCAGCGAGGCTCGGCTGTTGCTGACCGGGACCTTCCGCCGGACGTCGGAATCGAAGAGCGTGACGCCCACGCTGTCGTGCTGGCGGTGGAGGAGGTAGGCCAGCGAGGCCCCCAGAGTGCCGCCGTAGTCGTACTTCGTCAGCCGGTCGTCGCCGAAGCCGAAGCGCATCGATTCGGAGCAGTCGAGGAGGATGTGAGCGCGCAGGTTCGTCTCCTCCTCGAACTTCTTGATCACGAAGCGCTCCGATCGGCCGTACACCTTCCAGTCGATGTGGCGGGGGTCGTCGCCCGGAACGTACTGGCGGTGGTCGGCGAACTCGACGGACTGCCCGTGGTACGGGCTCTTGTGGAGGCCGGTGATCACGCCCTCCACCACCATCCTCGCCCGGACCTCGAAGCGCCCGATGCGGGAGAGGACTCTAGGATCGTAGAATCTTTCGTACCTGGCCATCGTCGAGCGCGGCGCCTTCCTCCGTGGGGGTTTCCTCGAGCAGTCGGTCGATGATCTTGTCGGGTGAGAAGCCTCTTCCCTCGGCATGGAAGTTGGTCAGGATGCGATGCCTCAGGACGGGATGCGCCACCGCTTTCACGTCGGCGATGGAGACGTAGTGCCGTCCGCTCAGGAGGGCCTTGGCCTTGGCCGCGATGACCAGGAACTGGCACGCGCGCGGTCCCGCTCCCCAGGCGACGTACTCGCGGATGAACTCGGGGACGGGCTCGTCCGGCGCGCCGTCGAGCCGCGTCTGTCTCACGAGGCGCATCGCGTAGTGGACGACGGGGTTCGCCACCGGGACCTTGCGGATCACCCGCTGGATCTCGCGGATCTCATCGGCCCCGAAGACCGGCTCGACGGCCGGCTCGAGATCCTCCGTGGTCTGGCGGATGATGTCGTACTCCTCGCGCCACTCGGGGTACTTGATGAAGATCTTGAAGATGAACCGGTCCTGCTGCGCCTCGGGAAGGGGATAGGTGCCTTCCTGCTCGATGGGATTCTGCGTCGCCAGGACGAAGAAGGGATCCGGGAGCGGATGCCGCTCGCCGCCGACCGTGACCTGGCGCTCCTGCATCGATTCCAGCAGCGCCGCCTGGGTCTTGGGCGGGGTCCGGTTGATCTCGTCGGCGAGGATCACGTTGGCGAAGATAGGACCCTTGAGGAACCGGAACGTGCGCTCGCCGGTGCTCGGATCCGAGTGCATCACCTCCGTGCCGGTGATGTCGGTGGGCATCAGGTCGGGCGTGAACTGGATGCGGTTGAACCGCATGTCGAGGGACCGCGCCAGCGTCTGCACGAGCAGGGTCTTCGCGAGGCCGGGCACGCCTTCGATGATGCAGTGCCCGCGGGAGAAGACCGCGATCAGGAGCTGCTCGACGACCTTCTCCTGGCCGACGATCACCTTCGCTATCTCCGTGCGGAGCTTCTCGAAGCTCGAGGTCAGTCGCTCGACCTCTCGGATGTCTATGGATTCGGACATGAGATCGGACTCCTTGAATCCTCACCAAGGAAGCGCCCCCTCGGCGGAGGGCGGGCGCATCGCCGGTGAGCGGATACGCGCTGCATTTCGTAAGGTGGTGAAACAGTCATCAGCAAGAGAGGGACAGACGGCGGAGAGAGTCTCCAGAAAAGCCGAGCTCCGCAGCGAACATCTCCCTTCGAGCCGCGAAGCTCAACGCTGGTAGATGGGAACGTGCTGGTAGGGGAGCTGCAAGATGGTCAGCGCGATGGCCGTTCCATAGGTGGTGCCCACCTGGTCTCCCATCCAGCTCCCGTCGCCGGCGCGCGCCGAGGCGAGACGGAGGGCGATCGCGCGATAGTACTGGGACCACTCCTTGCCGCCCTGCTGGTACTTCGCCTGCGAGTAGTAGAGCTGCGCGTAGAAGTAGTGTCCCCAGGAACGATTGGTGTCCGAGTGAACGGATATGGTCCGGTCGCAGTAGCGCAGGCACTTCAGGGCGACCGGGCTGTCGTACTCGCCGGCGTTGTAGAGCGTGGCCACGGCCGCAGCCGTGATCGGCGGCCGCGAGCCGCCGCCTCCCCGGAGCTGGTAGCGGATGCCGCCGTCGGGCTCCTGCGACTTCTCGATGTAGCGGACGGCCCGCTCGATCGTGCTCCTGCTCACCTGGATGCCCGCGTTGCGGCAGGCGCGGAGGCCCTGGATCTGCGTCACGGTCACCGATCCCTCGTCGCCCTCCGAGTTGGGCGAGTAGAGCCACCCGCCGGCGCGGCTCTGGCTCCTCTCGGTGATGCGCACGGCGCGGGTGAGGACGTCGTGGATCCGCTGCTGGCGCCTCGGATCGCTTTCCATGCCGTAGGCCTGCGCGAGAAAGAGCATCGCGAATCCGTGGCCGTGCATCGAGCGCCCCTCCTCCGCGGGGGTGGCGATGAGCCCGCTGGGGCGGGCGACCCGAAGGATGAAGTCGACCGCCCTGGAGATCGACCGGGCGTACGGGCCGCGGGTGGGGGTGCTCCCCGTCATCAGCAGCGCGGTGCCGCCGAGGGCGGTCATCGCGGTCGGATAGCCGCCGATGCCTCCCATGTTGTTCCAGGAGCCGTCGCGGTTCTGCGTGCGGACCAGGTACTCGGCTCCCCCCTTGACCATGCGCTCGATCTCGGGGGTGACTCCGTCGGGACGGCGCGCGGCCGCGAGGAGCGGTCCGGAGGACGGGAGGGCCGCCGCGACCGCCGCCGCGACCAGGAGGGCCGGGCGAGAGGGGAGGCGCCGCCCCCGCAACTCGCAGTCCCGCAGGCGAGCGCATCGCTCCTGGACGAGCACGGGGATTCTCTCTGGGGTCATCACTGCTGCGCCGCCTCGGCCTTCGTCTCCGCGCTTTCGCTCGTCTTCGCCGCTGCCGCCGGTGCCGCGCCGTCGCTCTTCTTCGACTCGGTCTCGAGCACGACTTCCAGGTTGCCGGAGACGCTGCAGCCGTTCAGCGCGAGAGCCAGGAAGAGCTTGCCCTTCTCCTCGGCCTTGCTCTCGTGCTCCGAGCCGACGAGGAACGGCTTGCCCTTCTCGCCGATCCTGGCGACGAGCGCCCCTCCCGGAAAGCTCTGGAACCGCGTCGGGACGTTGGATGTCCCCTCGGGACCGCAGGCGACGTTGCCGTAGTTCTGGATCGTGATCGTTCCCTCGGCCGCGAGCTTGAACGACTCGCCCTTCGCGATCTCCGCGCCCGTGTCGAGCCACTTGTTGTCGCCCGCCTGATGCTGGCCCGAGACCTGGAAGGTCTGCTTCGTGACGAGCGGCTCCTGGAAGACGATGCCGATGATGTCCTCTCGGCTGAAGGTGAGATCCCCGTAGCGGGTGGTCACCTGGAACTCCGTCTCCTGGATGCGGCCCATGGCGGTGAACTGGAGCGTGACGACCTCATCCTCCTCGCCCTTGAGCGGCGTGTAGGGGACGTCTTCCTCCTCCGGCTCCTCCTCCTCCTCCTCGAGCTCCTCGATGAGCTTCTCGACGCGGCTCTTGATCTCCTCGTCTTCCGAGTCGCGGTACTGCTTGAGGGCGGGCACCGCGACCGAGCCGATCTTGCGGATCTCCTCCATCGAGGACTCGCGCACGTCGAACTCCTCGGAGCCGAGCTGCTCGATGAGCGAGGTGATGTCGGTGCCGAAGGTCTCCTTGTCGCCGCCGGCGAAGCGCAGCCGCTGGACCTCGCTCACCGGGATGAGGAGCGGGCCGTAGGCCGTCGCGACATGGATCTCGGTGATGCGAGGAAAGCCGGCCAGACGCGTGCCGTCGCGCATGTAGAACATCGGCGGGACCGGCGCGGGCGGGGGCAGCTGGATCGCGGGCTCGCCTTCCCCCGCGGATGGCTCGCTTCCGCCCTCTCCGGCCTCTCCGGCCGCACCGGCGCTCTCGGCGCCTCCCTCGGCGGCCTCGATCCGTACCTCGGCGCCATCGCCGGCGATCTCGATCTTCACGCCGGCTCCCGCCGCCTGGGCCGCGGCCGCCCGCGCCGCTTCCATCGCCTTGTTCTCGCGAGCCTGAGCCGCTTCCAGCGCCTTCTTCTTGCGCAGCTCGAGGGCCTCGAGGAGGCCCTTGCCCGGCTGGGCGCCCGCAGCCTCGGGGGCCTTCGGCTCCGTGGTCGCCTCGGCCGGCTTCTCGGTCGGAGGCTCGGCCGGCTCGGGCTCGGCCTTCTCCTCGGGCTTCGGCTCGGGCTTCGCTTCGGCGGCGCCTTCGGCCGGCTTCTCGGTCGGAGCCTCCGCCGGCTTCGGCTCGCTCGCTTCCTCCGGCTTCTGGGGCGGCGCCTCCGCCGGCTTCGGCTCGCTCGCTTCCTCCGGCTTCTCGGTCGGCGCCTCCGCCGGCTTCGGCTCGCTCGCTTCCTCCGCCTTCTCCTCGGTCCTGGCGGGCGCCTGGACTTCCTCTCCGGCCGCTGGCGGGGCGGCCGCCGCGGCGAGGGCGGTCGCGCCCGCGCCGTGGAGCCAGCCGATCCAAAGCCAGATGAACGCCGCTCTCACAGAAGAACTCATTCCATGCTCCTTGCGTAGGACTCGGCGCTTCGGCCCGCGCCGCGCCGGATGCCCCGAAGGGCTCCTCTCGCTACCTGCTCATCGGACGTCGCCGCCGCCGGCGGCTTCTTCCATCGATTCTCCGTCCGTCGTGAACCAGCCGAATCCCTCCGAATTTCCCAGGGCGATGCCTCCCGCGGCGGTGGCGAGCCGTGCCGGCTGCCCTGTGCCCTTCCCGGAGATCTTGGCCGTGAGCCACGTCTCGACGAAGCCATCCTCGGGTGAGACCGCGACCACACGAGTGTACCACTTTTCACTCTCCCTCTCCTGCTCGTTCAGCGCGAAGAGCCAGCGTCCGTCCTCGAGCACCAGCCGGCTGCCGTCGTACGTCACGGGCCCCGAGGCGATCTCCACCTCCCACATCTTCCGCTTCTGCGCGTCGAGCCGGATCAGGTGGAGTTCGGATCCCGTTTGGGCTCTCGAGGAATAGGACGACAGCACTGCTCCCGGCCCTCCGGTCGCGGCGATCGTCCAGCCGCCTCCGTCGACCCGGGGATCGTCGAAGAGCGCGACGACGCGGGAGCGGCCGGGGAGCTCGATCTCCCGGCGCACCCGGCCGCTGCGGAGCGAGCGGGCCTCGAGCGTGCCCTCGACCGATGTCCAGACCAGGGCGGACTCGGCGCGGACGAGCGAGGCGCCCGCCGCCCGCGACCAGAGAGGGCGGCCGCCGTCCGCCGATGCCACGACGAGCTTCGCTCCCTGAAAGACGCGCGCGATCCCCTCGATGACAGCGCCGCGGCGCGCGGCCTCCGGCGCGCGCAGGAGCTCGACCTTTCCCCTCTGTCCCGAGGCCTCCCCGGGCAGAGTGTAGCGCAGGAGGCCCGGCGGCGCCGATGAGGCGACCTCGATCCTCGAGAGCGGACGCCAGCCGCCCTCCACGGAGGGATCGCCGATGACCTGGCTCTCCGTCTCGGGCGCGAGCCGCCAGACGAGCTTTCCCGTCACCCGGTCGATGCGCAGGAGCTCTCCGCCGGCAAGGAGGATCTTGGGATCGCCGTCGCCCTCGAAGAAGACGAGGGGGAAGAGATTCGATCCGCTCTCGACGGAGATCGTGCCCCATCCCATGCGGGACGACTGGCGGTACTTCTCGAGCGCGTGGGGATACGGGCTCAGCCACCTGAGGCGGAACGCCGCGGCGTCGACCGCCTCGACGCCATCCGCGGGGGGATCCATCGCGAACGCGTAGCAGCCTCCCGCCGTGAAGAGGACGAGGATTCCGTCGCGCAGGTGGGCCACGAAGGGCTCCTCGATGTGGGACTGGAGGCTCGCCTTGATCTCCTCGAGATCCGGAAAGCCGGGGAGCTCGCGCTCGACGATGATGTCTCCCGCTCGATCGATGAGCCGGAGCTTCGACGCGCGCACAGCGAGGATCGCGGGGAGCGGGTCGGAGCCGGGAGCGGTCGCCGCGAGGACGCCCTCGTCGATGGCGTGCCAGAAGACCTCGCGGTAGACCCCGCGCGCCGGGCTCGCCCGCGCTCCTTCCGCCGCCGCCGATGGAGCCGCATCGGCGCTGGAGGGATCCGCCGCCGCGTGCTCCTCGCCCTCGCCGGCCGGCGCCGCGGCGGCCCGCGGGGGAAGCTCCGCGAGGCGGAACGTCTCGACCGGCCCCGGCGGGGCGGCATCGCCCGGATCCGGGCGGAGCTGCTCGATCTCTTCGGGTTCCCGCAGCCCCGGATAGTCCTCGGCGAAGAGGTCGAGCAGCGCGGCCGCCTCGTCTCGCGCCCCCCGCGCTGCGGCGTCCGCGGCCAGCGAGAGCATCGCCTC
>JAFGKN010000228.1 GCA_016928605.1 Planctomycetota bacterium
CCGCCGACGCGCGCGAAGAGCGCGATGCTCGATGCGCCGAAGGAGAAGCCGAAGATCGGCTCGATCCAGTTCTTCCCCTCCTCCAGGACGTTCACGAGGATGAGGCCGAGCACCGCGATGCCTCCCACGCCGAGGCCGACGACCGTGAAGCCCATGACCGTGCCGCTGGAGAAGGCGACGCTGAGCGCCTTCAGCAGGCTCGTCCTCGCCGCCTCGGTGGTCCTCACGGCGCTGCGAGTCGATACCCGCATGCCGATGAAGCCGGCCGTGGCGCTGGCCAGGGCGCCGCAGACGAAGCAGGCAGCGGTCAACACGTCGAGGAAGATGGCCAGCAGGATGACGACCGCGACGACGAAGACCACCAGGTAGGTGTACTCCCGCTTCAGGAACGCCATGGCGCCATCCTGCGTCGCCTTGGCGATCTCCCGCATCAGGTCGGTCCCCTGGTCGAAGCTGTAGATGAACTTCTTCTTGATGAGCGCGAAGACAAGAGCCGCGACGGCAAGCGCCAGTCCGACTGCGAACGTGATGGTGACGTACAGGGCCATGGCTGCGATCCATCCTGTGGCTGCATGGAAGAAACGGGCGTCAGACACAAAATCCTCCCGTCAATACGTGATGAGGGAGCCGCTGTCAATAGGCTCCTGCGGGGGCCGGCCTTGGATGCCGCAGATCGCGCTGAAACCCCCCATCGGCGCGGATCTGACGTGCCCGCACGGGGGCGCTGGGAGCCCCTCGAGAGCCGGCCCGCGCGGGGGAGGCGCTGGCCCTCGCGATCCCTCGGAGCCCGGGCCGGCGGCGAGCCGGCGGGGCTCGAGATCCCTGCCCGGCTCGCTGCGGCTCTACCTCGACGCCTCGAACTCGAAGAAGGCGAAGCCGAAGTGCACGACCAGCACGTAGAGCGTCGACCATATGATGGCGCTGGTGATCCCCCGCGAGACGGCCGTTCCGGATGGCTTGGGCCTCGCGCCCACGTGATACGCGATGGCGCCGATGCCCAGAGCGCAGGCGAGGACCTTGGCGAGCAGCCAGCCGCTCCCGAAGAAGAAGGGCTCGCCGGCGACCTTCAGGTCGTGGAAGAAGTGGACGTACCAGAAGTCTATGCCCTTGTCGGGATGGCCGAACGCGAAGACGATCAGGCTGGTGGCGCAGGCGGCTGCGTAGCCGGCGGCCACGAGCAGAGGAGCGGCGAGGAGGAACCCGTACTGGATGTTCGTCAGCAGGTAGCTCGACGGGCGGACGCCGAAGGTGCGCAGCGCGTCCATCTGGTGCGTGTAGGTTCGCCCTCCGACGTCGGAGGCGATCGCCGCGCCCGAGCGCGCCGCCATGAGCACGGTGACGAGCACAGGGACGACGGTGCGGTAGAGCACGAAGCCCAGACCCTGGAGGATCTCGTCGGCGAGCAGCGGCTCGGAGTAGTTGCGGTGGGGGAGGAACTTGAACGTGAAGTAGGTGGCCACGAATCCGGCGATGAGGCCGGCGCACGCGAAGTAGAGCCACGCCGAGACCGATGCGAGCAGGCCGAGGTAGTGCACCAGGTAGCGAACGCCCCATCGCGGCCGTCTCCACAGGGGGAGCAGGTGCACAGCGCTCACCGCCGACTTCTCCAGAGCGGCGCCGGTCGTCTCGAAGAGAGCCTGCAGTGCCTTGGCCGTCGCGCCGAGCATCTTGAGCGGCCAGGGAGGCGGAGGCAGCGTTTCCTTCCCCTCGAACTCCGGCGACGGAGGGAGCTCCGCGACGAGGTTCGCCGGCGCATCGCCCTCCACCTTCCTCAGCTTCTTCTCGATAGGATCGAGCACGTAGATCACGTCGGCGATCGGAGCGAGGCTCTCGTAGTCGTGGGTGACGACCACGGTCGTCTTGCCGTGGACCTCTCCGGTCCGGCGGATGCGGCTCGCGACGCGCGATGCGTTGGCCGGATCGAGGCCCGAGGTCGGCTCGTCGTAGATGATCACGGGAGGGTCGTAGGCCAGCGTGCGCGCGATGGCGAGCCTCTGCTGCTGCCCGCCGCTGAGATGCCGCACCGGGACGCGCGGAGGGACGTGGAACTCCTCGAGCAGCCGTCGGCTGTCGAGCGGAGCAGGTCCGGAGCGGGACCGCCGCTTGCGGTGGTCGCGGGCGAAGTCGATGTTGCCCCGGCTGGAGAGCTCGTCGAAGAGCGCGAAGTTCTGGAAGACGAGCCCCACCTCCCGGTGGGGAGTCGGACCGCGCAGCACATCCCGTCCTGCGATGCGGATCGCCCCGCTCACCTCGATGGCGCTGTCGCGATCCAGGCCGGCGAGGATCCTCATCAGCACCGTCTTCCCCACGCCGCTCGCGCCGATGACGAGCGTGACGCGGCGGGCCGGGAACTCGGCGCAGGCGCCTTCGAGCAGGACCTGCCGCCCGATCGTGACCCGGAGGTCGCGGATCTCGATGCCCTGCTCGCCCGCATCCATGCTCTACCTCCCCTCCTCGACGATCTCCACATCGAGGAGAGCGCCGGACTCGAGCAGCGGCCGGCCCGGCGTGCCCGGGCGGAGGATCACCCGCCGCCGATCCTTCTGCAGGATCTGCGCCCGCAGCAGGCGCGTGAACTCGGGCGTGATCCCCTCCTCGCGCGTGCCCAGGAGGATATCCCCGATGCCGCGCACGGTCGTCTCGAACCGCTCGGAGACGATCCGCCGCGCGCGGCGGACGCGAGGCGACTCCCACCAGCGCCGCATCGATTCGCGGAAGCCGGGGTTCTCGATGAAGACCTCGCGGACGAGGACCTCGGCGAGGCGGTGGAGGTCGGGATCGCCGAGCAGGACGATGATCGCGTCGTGGGCGGCGGCCGCGACACGGGGATTCGCGAGAGTCTCCCTGGCGATCTCGCGGGAGAGGCCGAACAGCTCCTCGGAGTGGGACTTCAGGATCGGGATGACCTCCTCGTCGATGAACCGCTTCCACCGCCTCTCGAAGTAATCGTCGCGCGTCAGCGGGAGCGACTGGAAAGCGATCCTCCAGGAGAGGCCCCAGAGGGGAAACCGGTCCCAGATCTCCCGGCCGATATCGTCGGTCACCGGCTCGACATGCTCGCTGACGATCGGCCACACCTCACGCTCGAAGAGCTCCGAGAGCCTCTCTCGATCGAACTCCGTCTCCACCTTGCGCAGAACCTGCTGGATCTCGTCGCGATGGCGCTCGAGAAAGCGCTGGAACTCCTCCTCCGCGGCCGCCTGCGCCTCGCCGATGAGCTCGCGGACGAGGGGCCTCACGAGCGCCAGGATCTCCTCGCGGTGCATCCTCCAGGCCGCCTCCCATTCCCGGCGGACGAGATCGAGCTTCTCCGGCGGGATGAGGGTGTCGCGAGCCCAGCCGAACGCCATCTCCGGCACCTGGACCAGCGTCGCCGAGGCGTCGTCGCGAAGCCCCGCCCAGGAGCGGTCGAAGATCTGCACCGACGCCCGCCGAGTCCATGCCGCCAGATGGGGCGACGGCCGCCCCTCCGCGTCGACGATGGCCGCGATCTGGCCCGCCGGCCGCCCCTCGAACCCGTCGATGAAGAGGGCGTCGCCTACCTCGAGGAGCACCGGTCGGTTGAACCGCAGCTCGATCGACAGCGTGTCGCGGTCGACGAACCTCGCCATGTCCCGCAGCGCGCCGGGCTCGGAGCGGACGACGGAGACGATCCAGCTCACCGCCGCGATCCAGAAGGCGGCGCCGAGGGATGTTCGCAGGACTTTGGATGTCATCGGCTCAAGCAGCTCCGGCAGCTCTGGAATCGCTGCGGGGCGCCCATCCGGCCGCCGCGCGCGGCGCGGGATCTCGGCGCGGGACGCTGAAGGGATCGACGGACCGCTCCACTCGACAGATTGTAATCGAGCCGGGGCCGGATTGCCCAGCCTTCCACGATCGTGGTAGTGTCGATCTCTGCAGGAGACCTGAGTCTCCCACCGAAGGACCGCCCGGGAGCAGCCGATGCAACCGCACCCCGCGATATCCGTCGTCCTCTCCACCTGCCCGCCCGACCACGCCGAGCGCCTCGCGAGCCTTCTCGTCGAGCGGAGGCTCGCGGCCTGCGTCAACATCCTCGCGCAGGTGAGGAGCGTCTACCGCTGGGAGGGCCGGATCGAGCGCGAGGACGAGTGCCTGCTCGTGATCAAGTTGCCCTCGGAGGCCGTGGACCGCCTGGTGGCGGAGCTGGTCGACGCGCATCCCTACGATGTGCCCGAGGTCATCGCGCTGCCGGTCTCCGGCGGGAATCCCTCCTACCTGCGCTGGGTCTGCGGGGAGACCGCCGGAGGGGCCTGAGACCGGCGGCCGGCCGCCGGCTCCCGGGACCGCGGACGCCTCGGCGGAGGCACGGGCCGGCCCCGGGATCCGGGGAGGCCTCGGCGGAGGCGCGCGACCCGGCGCGGGGGCCCGCAGAGCCGCCCCGCAGAGCCGCCCCGGGGCGCCTCCCTCCGGCTCGCCGCGCCGATGCCAGAGGGTTCCCCGCAAAGACGCCTCGGGGCTCTTCCCTCCGGCTCGCCGCGCCGATAACAGAAGGTCCAGGATCGTTGGCATCCGAGGGCCGAGCGGGTATAGTCTCTCGCTCGCTCTGGCGCGCTCAACCTGTTGACCCACTGGTGAACCGAGATGTCGAACCCCCTGCAGATCGATCGTAAAACATTTCTTCGCAGCGCCTTGAGGGCTCTCCTCGCGGTCCTCTGCACAGCGGTGGCGCTCCTGCCGGCCGGGTGTGTGGTGATCCCTGTGGGGGACCTCCTCCGGGGGCCCGACCTCGAGGAGCAGGTGCTGGTGACGGGGGCCGGCGTCTTCTCGAAGGAGAAGATCGCGATCGTCGACGTCTCCGGGATGATCACCGGGGCGGAGGACATGTCCCTCTTCTCGAGCGTCCCCAACAGCGTCTCGGAGCTCAAGGCCCGGCTCAACCTCGCCGCGAGCGATCGGGAGGTGCGGGCGGTCGTGCTCCGCATCTCGAGCCCCGGCGGCGAGGTGACGGCGTGCGACATCGTCCACCAGGAGGTGAAGCGCCTCAAGGAGAAAGCCCGGGTTCCCGTGGTGGCCTGCATCATGGACCAGGGCACGTCGGGCGGCTACTACGTCGCCTGCGCGGCCGACACGATCATCGCCCACCCCACGTCGATCGTGGGGAGCATCGGCGTCATCGTGCCGAGCTTCGACCTCGGCCCGCTCCTCGCGAAGATCGGAGTGAACGTCCAGCCGATCAAGTCCGCGGAGAAGAAGGACATCAACTCCATATTCCGGGCGGGGACCGAGGAGGAGCGCGCCATCCTCCAGAAGCTCGTCGATGACATGTACCGCCGCTTCCTGACCGTTGTGGACGAGGGCCGGCCCGAGCTGGACGAGGCGGAGGTCAAGGCGCTCGCCGACGGAAGGGTCGTGTCGGGAGTCGAGGCCGCCGAGCAGAAGCTCGTGGACCGCACCGGGTACCTCGAGGATGCCGTCGAGGAGGCCCGCGAGAGGGCCGGCATCGAGAGCCCGACGATCGTCCGCTACACCCGGAGGGCGCAGGGAGGCTCCAACGTCTACACCGCGCAAGGGGTGGATGCGCCGATCCCTTCGGCTCTGGAGCTGCGGCTGAGCGTTTCGCCCTCGGCGATCCTGGCGCCGGGGCTCTACTACCTGTGGCTACCCTGAGGAAACCGCGTCCGGCCGCCGGACGGCTCCCCGGCCTTCTGCGCCGGGCGGGGAGGCTTCGTTCCGCGGCCGCGACCGCCGGTGAGATCCATCATGCCCGTCTTTCACTCTGTGCCCGATCGCTATGACTTCCCCGCCGCCGAGGCGGAGGTCTGCCGGTTCTGGAAGGAGAGCCGGATCTTCGAGAAGAGCCTCGATCTCCGGGCCGGCCGGCCCGCGTTCGTCTTCTACGAGGGGCCGCCGACCGCCAACGGCCGGCCGCATCCCGGCCATGTCCTCACCCGCGTCATCAAGGACCTCTTCCCGCGCTACCGGACAATGCGGGGCTTCCGGGTCGACCGCAAGGCCGGCTGGGACACGCACGGGCTGCCCGTCGAGATCGAGGTGGAGAAGTCGCTCGGCATCTCCGGCAAGGAGGAGATCGAGACGTACGGCGTCGAGAAGTTCTGCAAGCACTGCATCGAGTCGGTCTTCGTCTACACACGCGAGTGGGAGGAGCTGACGGAGCGCATCGGGTTCTGGGTGGACCTCTCCGACGCGTACGTCACCTTCCACCAGAGCTACGTCGAGAGCGTCTGGTGGTCGCTCAAGCGGCTCTTCGATCTCGACCTGCTCTACCAGGACCGCAAGGTCGTCTGGTGGTGGGCGCAGGGGGGGACGACGCTCTCGGCGGCCGAGGTGGGGCTCGGGTACCGCGAGGTGGACGATCCCAGCGTCTACGTGCGCTTCCGCGACGCCGACGATTCCCGTCTCAGCTACCTCGCGTGGACCACGACCCCGTGGACGCTGCCCTCGAACGTGGCGCTCGCTGTCTCTCCCCGCGAGCCGTACGTCGAGGTCACCGTTCCTGCGGCGGATGGCGGCGAGGAGCGGCTGGTCATGGCCGCTGCGCTCGTCGACAAGGTGCTGGGGGCGAAGAAGGAGAAGAGCGCGATCCGTCCCACGGCGGTCTCCGAGCCCTTTGCGGGCGAGGCGCTCGCCGGCCGCCGCTACCGCCAGCTCCTGCCCTGGAAGCAGCCCGAGGGAGGCCGCGTGTTCGAGATCATCACGGGCGACTTCGTGCTGGTCGACCCCACGCTCGAGACGGCGAGCGGCAC
>JAFGKN010000229.1 GCA_016928605.1 Planctomycetota bacterium
ACATGGGCGTGGATCGTTCCGGTTCTCAGCGTCCTCGCCATCGCGAACATCCCGCGCGCGCTCTTCCTGCGGAGGCCCGGCTACGCCTTCCTGAGCTCCTGCGCCGTGATCCTCGCGCTGGTCTTCCTCTTCGGCGTGGCACTCTTCCCGAACCTCGTCGCGAGCAGCACGCCGGAGCTCGGCCCCAGCCTCACGATCTACAACGCGGCATCCTCGGAGAAGACCCTGAGCATCATGCTCCTGATCGCGGCCATCGGCATGCCCTGCGTCCTCGCCTACACGACGATCATCTACTGGACCTTCCGGGGCAAGGTGCAGATCGGGGAGCACAGCTACTGAAGGACGTGCGGAATACGAGTACAATTTCTCCACCGTCAGGACTCATCCCGCCGCGGCCCGGCGCGAGAGTCTTCTGCCGCGCTCCGCCCATCTGATGGACTATCGAGCCAGAGAAACCCCCGATGCATCCAGCTCGCTGCCTCGCCGCCATTCTCGCGCATCTCGTCGCCTCGAGCCTCTGCGCCGCGGAAGTCCGAGTGCCCGCTCACACCGCCTACTTCGATCCGGATCCCGACGGCGCCCGCATCTCCCGCCGCAGCGGCACCATCCGCTGGACGGATCCGGCCCTGAGGATCCTATGGTTCGGCCAGCTCGCGCACGAGGGCGAGCTCGAGGCCGCCGTCAGCCTCCGGCTGCCCGATGGGGCGGAGTCGAAGCTGCGGCTGACCGTCGGCGACCAGTCGCGCGAGGCGGCTGCGCGCGGGATCGCAGGTGCGGAGAGCGCCAGGGCCGGGTTCGGCTCGTTCACCATCGAGAAGCCCGGCTACGTGAAGTTCGTCCTGGAGTCCCTCCTCCCCGAAGGCAGGTCCGCCGGCGAGATCGAGGCGCTGTTCCTCGAGGGCGCGGCGGTCGGCGATGCTCACTTCAATCTCGATGAGCGCCGGAACGCGGCATCCGTCCATCTCTTCTATCCGACGCCCGAGAACGCCGAGATCGCCTGGTTCTGCAGCGAGGTCACGGCCGTGGACGACCCGGTGCACACGTTCTACATGGCCTGCGGATTCCACCGCGGCTACTTCGGCATGCAGGTCAACGGCCCGGCGGAGCGGCGCATCATCTTCAGCGTCTGGGACAGCGGCGGCGAGCCGGTGGACCGCGCCAGAGTCGCGGCCGAGGACCGCGTGCAGCTCGTGGCGAAGGGCGAGGGGGTGATCGCCCACGACTTCGGCAACGAGGGCACCGGCGGCCACAGCCACCTGAAGTACCTGTGGAAGACAGGCGAATCGCAGAGGTTCCTCCTCGGCGCGCTGCCGCTCGGCGAGACGCACACCATCTACGCCGGCTACTACTTCCATCCCGAGAAGAAGGCGTGGATGTTGATCTCGGCGATGAAGGCCCCGAAGGACGGCGGATGGCTCAAGCGGCTCCACGGCTTCAGCGAGAACTTCGGAGGCAGCACCGGACACCTCCGCCGCAAGGCGCTCCTCGCCGACCAGTGGATCCGCACCTCGAGCGGCCAGTGGAAGGAGCTGACCGAGGCCGGCTTCAGCCACGACGCCACCGGCCGCACGAGCCGCCGCGACCGCTTCATGGGCGTCGAGCGTGGGAAGTTCTTCCTCTCCCACGGAGGATTCGTCGACGGCTTCACGAAGTACGGAGAGCGCTTCACGCGCCCGGCGACGGGCAAGGCTCCGGACTTCGCGCTGCCGGAGATTCCGCGCGAGTGATCCCCGCCCGCGGGCCGGCGTCAGCGGCGCTCGACGTTCTCGCCGGAGGGCTGCCCGCGTTTCCTCTCATCGCTCCCGCGCTTTTCTCAGAAGACGGGTGGGCAGCGATCTCCGGTGCTCATCCTCGTACAGTCCGATCTCCTCGATGGGAATCGGCCGCCAGCCGGTCCTCTCGATCGCCGGCGAGGCCTCTCCCACGAGAGCCTCGATCGCCATCGCCGCCGCCTCGTGGCCCGCGGGAACGACCCAGTTCTCGACGAGCTCCTGGCGGCCCGGATCGCGCCGGAGGAACTGCCCGCACCGCACCGCGACGTTGCGCCACACCCTGTTCGCGTCGTGCCCCTCGGCCAGCCGCGCGAGATCCGGGTACCGCTCCAGGTAGAGATCGCGATCTATGCCCCCCTTCGAGAGCGCTCCCTGGATGAATTGCTTCCAGCGGTTCTCTCCCCAGGGCGAGAAACTGATGGCCGCGGAGCAGTCGATGAAGAGGTTGGCGTCGATGATGTTCTCCTTGCCGCCGTGGATCTGCACGCCTCCAAAGCCGAGCGCGCCCGCCGAGCACTTCTGGAAGATGTTGCCGTGGATGAGGACGCCGCAGATGGCATCGTCGAGGCGGATGCCCGCCTGCCCGCAGCCCGGCTGCTCGGCGCCCGCCTGCCAGTGACCCAGATGGTGCCACCAGTTCCAGCGGAAGATGTTCCCCCGGTACGTGGCATTCCCCCACATGTCCGCTCCGCCTTGATCGTCCGACTCGAGCAGGACGTCGAAGACCTCGTTGCACTCGATGCGGTGATCGTTGCCCTCGACGCGGAACGCGCTCGAGGCGACCCCGTGCACGAGGTTGTGGGAGATGCGGTTTCCAACTCCGTCGAGAAGGACTCCCGGCGTGTAGGTGTGGTCGATGCGGGAGAGATCGCGGATGTGGCAGTTCTCGATGACATGTCCGCCGGGGATCAGGCTCCTCCGGTCGCCTCCGGCGAGCACGACGCCGCCGCGCCCCATCGATTCGACATCGCAGGAGAGGATCGTGTGCTCCTTGCCGCCCCGGACCTCGATGCCGTTGCCGCCGAGGCGCCGGACGGCGCAGCCCGCGATGAGACAGCGCTCTCCGCCGCGGAGGATGATCCCGTCCGCGCCGCCCAGCTCCCAGGCGAGGCCCACGATTGCGAGATGCGAAGCGCCCGCGATCTCCACCATCGGGAAGTCCCCCTGCGACAGCTCGAAGACCCCGCTCTCCGGATCCGCGGGCGGCCAGACGTAGAGGACCAGCCGCTCGCGGTCGATGTACCACTCGCCGGGCTTGTCGATCTCGCAGAGGA
>JAFGKN010000024.1 GCA_016928605.1 Planctomycetota bacterium
AGCGATCCCCTGCTTGCCTTCGTCGGCCGCCGCCCTGGCCTGTCGACCCGCCAGCTCTTCGAGCGCTTCCGCGACCGCTTCGCGGAGGAGTCCGAGCTGCGCGAGCGGCTGCGCGAGATCGAGGAGGGAGGAGAGCTGATCCATCTGCCGGCCGGCGGATGGGATCTGGCCCGAAGAACCTCGTACCGCGTCGGAACGCTGCGATTCGGCCGCGACCGATCTCCTCGCGTGCGTTCTGCGCTCCCCGGGGAGGGGGACATCTCCGTGCAGGCGGCACGGCTCAAGGGGTATCTCGACGGAGACCGGGTGCTCGTCCGGCTGACCTCCCGGCCGCGCGGGGGAAGGCTGCGCGGCGTCGTGGCGCAGCTCGTCGAGCGGACGCGGCGGCCGGTCCGGGGAGTCTACCGGAGCCTGCGAGCTGGCGGCGTCGTCCACGTCGATCCGGGCGCCGGGGCAGCGGAGATCCAGATCGCGCCCGGCCGCGAGGCAGAGGCGCTGGATGGAGACAGGGTGCTCGTCCGGCTCCTCGGCGAGCGCCGCGACCCGAGGCTCCGCGGCGAGGTCGTCACGTCGCTCCAGGGCGAGGGCACTCTGGAGATCGACCTCGCGATCATCCGGGAGGAGTTCGATCTGCCCGGCGACCATGACGAGGAGAGCCGGCGCGAGGCCGAGAGTCTTCCGAGGCCGGAGGCCGGAGCCTCCTGGCCCGGCCGCCGGGACCTGCGGGGCGCCGTCGTCCTGACGATCGACCCGAAGGATGCCGAGGATTTCGACGACGCCGTCTCGCTGGATGTCCTCGAGGACGGCTCTGCCCGCGTGGGGGTCCACATCGCCGACGTGTCCCATTACGTGAGGCCGGGATCGCTCCTCGACCAGGTGGCGGCGGAGAGGGGGACCTCGGTCTACCTGCCCGGGAGGGTGATCCCGATGCTGCCCGAGACGCTCTCGTGCGACCTCTGCAGCCTGCGGGGAGGCGAGGACCGCCTCACGATCACCGTGGAGATGACCTTCTCGCAGAGCGGAGAGCTGCTCCGCAAGGAGATCTATCGCAGCGTGATCCACAGCCGCCGCCGCTTCGACTACGAGGAGGTGCAGGCGATCCTCGACCGGCTCGACGGCGGAGGGACGGCGCGCAGGCTTCCCCCGGACCACGAGGAGTACTCCGGTCTTCTGGCGCGGCTCCGGAGCCTGCGGGGAGAGCTTCGCCGCCGCCGCGCCGAGCGCGGAGCGCTGGCCTTCGATATCCCCAAGGTGAAGATCCTCCTGGCGGAGTCGGGGGACGTCGATGGAGTCAGCGAGGAGCGGCAGGACGAGGCTCACGAGCTCGTCGAGGAGCTCATGCTGGCGGCGAACGAGGCCGTGGCCAGGTACCTGAACGAGCGCGGGCTCCCCGTCGTCGGCAGGGTCCATCCCGCTCCCGGGGATGACCGGTGGGGCGATCTCCAGACGATCGTGCGGGCCTGTGGATTTCGGCTGGCCGGGCGCAGCTCGCAGGATTTCCAGAGGCTGATCGCCGACCTCGAAGGAAGCCCGCTCGCCGCCGTCGTGCAGGTGGCGATGCTCCGGGCGATGGGCCACGCCGAGTACTCGAGCGGCCTGGGCCTGCACTTCGCCCTCGCAACGGAGTCCTACTGCCATTTCACCTCGCCGATCCGCCGGTATCCGGATCTCCTCGTCCACCAGATCATCTCGGAGCACATCGACGGAGCGCTGCGGGAGCCGCGCCGGCGGGAGTACTGGCAGAGCCGCCTGCCTCCCCTGGCGGATCGCTTGTCGGAGCTGGAGCGGCGGGCCGAGGGAGCCGAGCGGGCCATGGTCCAGCTCCGCCTCGTCCGCCGCCTCGAGTCCAGGGTGGGCGAGGAGATGGTGGGCGAGATCCACGGGATCCACCCCTTCGGCTTTTTTGTCCATGTCCCCTCCCTCTATCTTGAAGGACTCGTTCCTGTCGGTACACTGGGGGGTGACTTCTTCGAGTTCGACGAGAGGAGCTGGAGCCTTCAGGGGTCGAGCAGCGGCCGCAGGTTCCGGCTCGGGGACCGAGTTCGGGTCGTGCTCTCGGGTGTGGATCCCGAGGCGCGGGAGATCAGTTTTCAGCTGGCGGGAGAGCGAGGAGACGTCGCGTGAAGGAGGCGAAGCCGTGCGCCGGGGGGGACGAGGAGCGGCCCCGCGTGGTCCTCTACAGCGACGGCGCCTGCCGGGGCAACCCCGGTCCCGGTGCGTACGCGGCCATCCTCTCCTTCGAGGGGAGCGAGCGGGAGATCGCGGCCGCGGTGGAGAAGACGACCAACAACCGCATGGAGCTGCTGGCGGCCATCCGCGGGCTGGAGAGGCTCAACAGCTCCTGCCGGGTCCGCGTCGTCACCGACTCGCAGTATCTCTACCTGGGGATGACGGAATGGGTGGAGGCGTGGAAGGCCCGCGGCTGGAAGACGGCCAGCCGAAAGCCCGTCCTCAACCAGGATCTGTGGCAGCGGCTGCTCGAGCTTGCGGGGCGCCACGAGGTGGAGTGGGAGTGGGTCCCGGGGCACGCCGGCCACCCGTACAACGAGCGCTGCGACGCGCTGGCCAACCGGGCGCTGGACGAGTTTCTCAGGAAGCGGGGCGGAGTCGTCCAGGAAGATGGCCAGGTGGAGCGCCCGCTGGCGTGAGCCCTCCGGGAGACGGTGCCGCCGGAGCGCCCGCTG
>JAFGKN010000230.1 GCA_016928605.1 Planctomycetota bacterium
AGGGCGCTGCCGATCACGAGCGGGCGGTGCCTCGGTCCGAGAGAGAGCCGGACGAGGTGGGGGCAGACGAGGCCCACGAAGCCGATCGGACCGGCCAGCATCACGGAGCCGGCGGTGAGGATGCCCGCGAGCACGAAGAGCGCGATGCGCAGGCGATGGATCCGCAAGCCGAGCCCGTGCGCCTCCACGCTCGAGAGGGTCGCCACGTCCGTGGCCGGGCCGAGCCAGGCCGCCGCCGCGACGCCGGCGAGGGTGACCGACGCCACCACCGCGATCTCCGTCCAGGCCGCGTTCTCGTTGAAATAGCCCAGCAGCCACAAGGTCATGTGCCCCCGCTGGAAATGGGGAGCGAGGTAGCTGATGAACATGATCGCCGCGCCGTTGATCGAGTTGATGATGACGCCGACGAGCAGGAGGCCGAGCGGATCGATGCGGCCTCGCTTCTGTCCCAGCGCGTAGACGACCGCCATCACCGCCACCGCTCCGATCACTGCGGCGGTGTGATCCGCTCCGAACTCGATGAGGCTGGCGCCTCCGAGGATGGGCAGGAGACCGCGCGCGAAGACGCCGAGGGTGGCCCCGCTCGAGAGGCCGAGCACGTAGGGCGATGCGAGCGGATTCCTCAGCAGGGCCTGGAGCATCACTCCGCTGGCGGCGAGAGCCGCGCCCACCGCGGATCCGATCGCGAGCCGCTGCGCCCGGAGCTCGAGCACCTCGGGCGCAGGCCAGCCGTACTCCTCGCCGATGAGGATCCGTGCCGCGGCCGCGGCCGCGAGGAGCACGGACCAAGCGGCGATCACGAGGGCGGCTCGGAGGAGGTCGCGGCGCGTGATCCTCATGGCTGGTCACCATCCGGCGCGATGAGATCGTCGATGCGAGAGGCGAGATCCGGGTGGAGGATCTCGGCGAGGCGGGCGGCGATGCGCGCCATCGAGGTCGAGGGAAGCAGCGCGAGGCGATCCTCGAGGCAGGCGATGGCGCCGCTGTGGACGGCGGGGACGCGCAGCCCCGCGAGGTACCGGCTCGGCTGCTCGACCGAGGGATCGGGGCTGGCATCCGTCGACCGGATCACGACGATCGCCTCGGGGGCCAGCGCGAGCAGCTTCTCGCGGTCGAGGACAGGATACGGAGGCCCGCCGGCGGGGAGCGCGTTGTCGCCTCCCGCGATCTCGAGCATCTCGCCGAGAAACGTCTCCCTGCCGACCCCTGTCAGGGGATCGAGCCCGAAGAGGAGGAGCGTGCGCGGCGCCCTCCGCCCGCGCGTGAGAGCCGAGAGTCGCTCGAGATCATCGCGCAGTTTCGCAGCGAGCGCCGCTGCCTTCTCGGCCGCGCCGAGGGCTTCTCCCACGCCGGTCTGCCCAGCGCTGCCTTCGGAGGAGTGGAGCGCGCGAAGGACGTCCTCCACCTTGTGGATCTGGTAGTGATGCAGCCGCCAGCCGTGATCGGCGGCCATCCTCTCGAGCCTCGCCGGCACTCCCGGCCGGCCCGGCTGCAGGAAGATGTGATCGGGCCGGAGGCGGAGGAGCTTCTCGTAGTCGAGCTGGTAGAGGTCGCCGACCACCTCGGCTTCCCGGGGGGCGACGGGATCGTACCTGCCTGCGGCGACGATCGAGGACTCGAGGCCGAGATCGCGCACCATCTGCGTGACCGCCGGCGAGAGGCTCACGATGCGGAGGCCCGCGCCGGCGCTGGCCGAGCGCTCGCCCGGCTCCTCGCTTTCCCCCGGCGCGCCGGATGGCCGACACGCGGGCAGAGCCGCCGCGAGGAGTCCGATGATGGCGACGAGGAGCCAGAGCCTCCGCCGCCGATGCCTTCTCCGGATCGAGTCGCGCATGGAGGGATCGTAGAGTTCGGCGCAGGGGCTGTCAAAGGATTGCGGGCACGGGCTCGTCAGAGTCGCAGTCCGCCGGCCGCTCGGGCGGCGCGGATCCAGCGGATCCGTCCAGCTGCTCTTGCCCGGACTCGTCCAGTCCCGCGATGGGCGTGCTCTCGAAAGGCCGGTCGAGGTGGATCCTCTCGCCATCCGTCCGGCGGATGCGCTCCCGACGGGCGACCCGGCGCCGATCCGGCGTCATCGCAGGCCGCGGGCTATCGCCGCCCTCGCGATCGGAGTACCATGGGACCTTCACCGACTCGGAGGAATCTCACTCATGCGTCGCCTGCATCGCATCCTAGGCCTGATCGCCGTCCCCGCCGCCGGAGCCCGCCAGGGGAGGAGAGGGACGGTCGATGTGCTCGGAGAGGGGCGGGAGATCGACGTGCGCGAGGGAAAGCTCGAGGACCGCTTCGGCCCCTGCGAGGCGCATCACCACCCTCCGCGCGAGGATGGGAGGCTCCAGCCGTGATCCGGATCCGGGACGACCTGCGCCCCGCCGAGCTCCGGCGGAGAATCGACCGGCTCTGGTCGGCATCCGGCGAAAAGATCCGCAGCATCGAGACGACATTCGATCCCGCGCGGGGCGCGCCGGTCTTCACCGTCGAGGGCCGCTACACGACGCAGGGCTGGACCGAGTGGACGCAGGGCTTCCAGTTCGGCTCGGCGATCCTCCAGTACGACGCCGCCGGCGACGAGGCGTTTCTCGAGATGGGCCGCCGCGCGACGCGGGAGCGGATGGCGCCCCACCTGACGCACTTCGGCGTGCACGACCACGGGTTCAACAACGTCAGCACCTACGGCAACCTGCTCCGCCTGATGAACGAGGGCCGCATCGCGGAGAACGAGTGGGAGCGGGAGCTCTACACGCTCGCGCTCAAGATCTCCGGCGCCGTGCAGGCGCGACGCTGGACGCGGATCGCGGCCGACAGGGGCTACGTCTACTCCTTCAACGGGCCCCATTCCCTCTTCGCCGACACGATCCGGTCGATGCGCTCGCTCGCCCTCAGCCACAGCCTCGGCCACGTCCTCATGGACGAGAACGACCGCGCCGTGTCTCTGCTCGATCGGCTGATCCAGCACGCCCGCACGACGGCCGAGCACATCGTCTACTACGGAGAGGGACGGGATGCGTACGACGTGCGCGGCCGGGTCGCCCACGAGGCCATCTTCAACCCCAGCGATGGCAGCTTCCGGTGCCCCAGCACGCAGCAGGGCTACTCGCCGCTCTCGACGTGGACGCGGGGCCTGGCCTGGATCATCTGCGGCTACGCCGAGGAGCTGGAGTACATCGAGACCCTGAGCGACGAGGAGCTGGAGCCGTTCGGCGGCCGCGGGACGGTCGTCGATGAGTTCCTGCGGGCCGCGCGCGCCAGCGCCGACTTCTACATCGAGAGCACGCCGGCGGACGGCATCCCTTACTGGGACACCGGCGCGCCGGGTCTCTGCCGGCTCGGAGACTACCTCGATCGGCCCGCCGATCCCTACAACGAGCACGAGCCGGTCGACAGCTCCGCGGCGGCGATCGCGGCGCAGGGGCTGCTCCGCCTGGGCCGCTGCTTGATGGCGGGGAGCGGAGAGGAGGCGGTCGAGGACGGAAAGCGCTACTGGGCCGCTGGCTGGACCGCAGCCGGCGCGCTCTTCGATGCGCCCTACCTGTGCGAGGATCCGGCCCACCAGGGGTTGATCCTCCACTCGGTGTACCACCGGCCGCGCGGCTGGGATCACGTGCCGGCGGGG
>JAFGKN010000231.1 GCA_016928605.1 Planctomycetota bacterium
AACAGCGGCGTGAAGCTCCACGAATGGTACGAGATCCAGATCCTCGACGATCACGGCAAGACGCCGAACAAGGGCTCCTGCGGCTCCGTGTACAAGCAGCACGCTCCCCTCGTCAACGCGTGCCGGAAGGCGGACGAGTGGCAGTCCTACGACATCATCTTCCGCGCTCCCCGGTTCGATGCCGACGGGAAGCTCGCGAAGCACGGCCGGTTCACCGTCCTCCAGAACGGCGTGCTGGTGCAGGACAACGCGAAGATCCTCGGCATCACGAACTCGAGCCGCCAGCCGACGCCGGAGTACGAGCGGAGCATCCTCTTCACGTACCACGGCGCGCCGGCGCGGTTCCGGAACGTATGGGTCCGAAGGCTCGCGCCGCGGACGGAGGACATGGAGTAGTCACGCGCTCGGAGGGCGCGAGTGATCGGGAGACCCGAAGCGGTGCTGGGCCGCGAGATCCCACGAGATCCCTGGATACAGCCATGAATGATAGCCATCAGGACAGATGTTGCTCGTCCCGCGACGGAGAGCGCTGCTCGCCTCCGGAGCTGAAGCGACGGGACTTTCTCCGCCTCGTCGGGGCAGGAGCTGCGGGAGCGGCTGCTGCGGGCGCCTCGAGCCGGCCGGTGATGGCCGGGCCCTTCGAGGCGAACGAGTATCTGGAGGTGATCCCCGCCGACAAGAAGCTCGACGCGGCATGGGTCGCCTCGCTCGCGGCGCGCGGCGAGCCGCAGGCGTACTCCGATCCTCGGGCGCTCGATCACATCGGGATGCCCATCGGGGGCATCACCTGCGGGCAGATCTACCTGGGCGGCGATGGCCGGCTCTGGCTCTGGGACATCTTCAACCGCGTCGTCGAGGGCATCGCCCCGCGGCGCATCGAGTACCAGGGCCAGGTGATCGTGACGCGCAACGGCGGCAACTACGTCTCGCCCGCGCCGCCGCTCTCGCCGCTCGAGCAGGGCTTCGCGGTGCGCGTGGGGGATCGCGTCTTCCCCCTCGACCGGAGCGGATTCTCGGCTGTCCGCTTCCGCGGCGAGTATCCGATCGGCCGCGTCTCGTACCGCGATCCGGACTGCCCCGTGGCGGTGGAGCTGGAGGCCTACTCCCCCTTCATCCCACTGAACACGGCGGACTCCTCGCTGCCGGCGACCGTGATGAGCTTCACCGTGAAGAACGAGTCAAAGCGGGCGGTCGCCGCCGAGATCAGCGGACATCTGGAGAACGCGGTCTGCCTCTACCACCGCGATCGCTCCGATGCCGTGCGCCGCAACCGGATCGTCCGCGAGCGCGGGATGACGCTCCTTCTCAGCTCCGCGGAGTCATCCGCGGTCGACGAGCGGCCGGCCCGCGACGACATCCTCTTCGAGGACTTCGAGAAGGAGACCTACGAGGGGTGGACGGTGACCGGCACGGCGTTCGGCGCCGGCCCCATCGAGAAATCGAAGATCCCCGCCTATCAGGGCGACGTGGGCGGCGCGGGGAAGCGCGTCGTCAACAGCCACAACGTCCGCCAGGGAGAGGACGTCGGCGGCGGCGATCGCCACGTGGGGACGCTCACGAGCCGGGAGTTCCGGATCGAGCGCAGGTACATCAACTTCTTCGTCGGCGGCGGGGCGCACGAGGGAAAGACCTGCGTGCAGCTCCTCGTCGACGGCCAGGCGGTGCGGGCGGCCACCGGCCGCAACGACAACCGCATGCTGCCCGCGATGTTCGACGTCGCGGAGCTGGCGGGACAGACCGCGCGCATCCGGATCATCGATGCGGAGCCGGGCGGATGGGGAAACATCGGCGTCGATCACATCGTCTTCTCCGACCGGCCGGCGAGCGCGGAGGATCTCGACGATCTGCACGATCACGGCACGATGGCGCTGGCTCTGCTCGGCGCTCTCGAGGGCGACCTGGCCACGGCTTCGGTGGGCGAGAGCGGATCGTTCCTGGCCGCCGTGGAGGATGCGCATCAGCCTCTGCGCGAGCGCCTCAGCGGCTCGCTGGGACGCCGCCTCGAGCTCTCCGCCGGCGAGAGCGGCACGGTGAGCTTCGTGCTGACCTGGCACTTCCCGAATCTCTCCGTCAGCGGTTACCGCGGCGTGGGCCGCCACTACGCGGCGCGGTTCGGGGACGCCGCCGCGGTCGCGCGGTACGTCGCCCGCCACTTCGAGCGGCTCGAGGGCGAGACGCGCCGCTGGCGGAACACGTGGTACGATTCGTCCCTGCCCTTCTGGTTTCTCGACCGGACGATGGCGAACACCACGACGCTCGCGACGTCCACCTGCTACCGCTTCCTCGATGGCAGGTTCTGGGCGTGGGAGGGCATCGGATGCTGTCCAGGCACGTGCACGCACGTCTGGCACTATGCCCAGGCGATGGGGCGGCTCTTCCCGGAGCTGGAGCGCGACCTGCGGGAGCGCACCGACTTCGGCATCGGCTTCGACGAGACGACCGGCGTGATCGGCCACCGCGGCGAGCTCTACCGCAGTCCCGCGCACGACGGGCAGGCCGGCTCGATCCTCCGCACCTACCGCGAGCACCAGATGTCTCCGGACAGCGCTTTCCTCGAGAGGCTCTGGCCGAGGGTCCGCAAGGCGATCGAGTACCTGATCGAGCGCGACGAGAACGACGACGGCGTCATCGAGGGATCCCAGCCGAACACGCTCGACGCGGCGTGGTTCGGCAAGATCTCCTTCCTCGTCTCGCTCTACCTCGCCGCCTTGCACGCCGGCGAGGCGATGGCCGTCGAGATGGGCGACGAGGAGTTCGCCGCGCGCTGTCGCAAGATCGCGGATCGCGGGCGGGAGTCCATCCTCGATCTCTTCAACGGCGAGTACTTCATCCAGATCGAGGATCCGGCGCGTCTCGATGCGATCGGCGTCGGCGGCGGCTGCTACATCGACCAGGTCTTCGGCCAGAGCTGGGCGTTCCAGGTCGGTCTCGGCCGCCTCTTCGACCAGGAGAAGATCCTCAGCGCGCTGCGCTCGCTCTGGAAGTACAGCTTCGTGCCGGACGTCGGGCCGTTCCGCGAGAAGTTCGAGCGCGGGAGATGGTACGCGGCGGCCGGCGATGCGGGCCTTCTCATGTGCACGTGGCCGAAGGGAGGGCGGCGCGCGGACTGGGAGAAGCACTGGCAGTACGGCTACTTCAACGAGTGCATGAGCGGCTTCGAGTGGCAGGTCGCCGCGCACATGATCTGGGAGGGGATGATGACCGAGGGGCTGGGGATCGCGCGCGCGATCCACGACCGCTACGATGGATCGCTCCGCAACCCCTACAACGAGATCGAGTGCTCCGACCACTACGCCCGCGCGATGGCGAGCTACGGCGCGTTCCTCGCCGCGTGCGGTTGGGAGTGCCACGGGCCGCGCGGCTACCTCGCCTTCGCGCCGCGGCTCGGCGCCGACAGCTTCCGCGCCGCCTTCACCGCGGCCGAGGCCTGGGGGACGATCTCCCAGCGGCGCGAGAAGGAG
>JAFGKN010000232.1 GCA_016928605.1 Planctomycetota bacterium
CAGCGATCAGCGGTAGGGCGCCCACATCTCGGAGTAGAGGCCCTTGTCCTTCCACTTGCCGTAGCCGACCTGGCTGCCGAACGACTTGGCCGCGGCGCTGAGGATCTGGAAGATCTCCACGGGGACTTCGTCGGGCATCCCCGTCTTCATGGATTCCATGATGTTGTCCATGGCCTGAGAGACGTACTTCTCGTCGGTGTAGCTCAGCCCGCTCACCTTCGACGGGAAGAACGATGACGCGGCTTTCTGGAACGTATCGCTTTCCGCCAGGCCCGGGTCGTCCTTTCCGATGCGGCGGATCACGAGCTCGACGTTGTCGCGGTCCATGCTCAAGATCAGGCGGCTGTCGGTGACGCAGAAGGCCGGAGCGACGCCGGGGAGAACCGGCGGCACCGCGTACACGTCCCGGTTGAGGTACTTTTCCGCCGCGAGCTGGCCTTGCGACATCATGGAGATCCTCTCCATCATCTGCTTCATCGGCCCGTCGTCTCCGAGCTGGAAGACGAACGTCATGTCGCCCATCGGATTCTCCTCGGTGGGGCCTTTGATCAGGAACGTGTCCACCTGGTGGCCGAAGTTCCGGATCAGGTCATCGAGCGAGAGGCCGAAGATCTGCTGGAACTGCGTGTCTATGTCCGTGGTGCTGCCAGAGAATGTCTGGACGACCTGGACGATCTCGCGGACGGTGCCGAAGACCTTGGACATGTTGACGCTGGCCGAGGAGAAGCTCAGGGCGCCGCTCGGGATGATGTCAGGCGGCCGGGACGCGATCTCCGGTCCTTTGAACCACCCCATGATGCCGTCCTCGCCTCCATCGTTGTGGATGAAGACCTTCTCCCGGATCCCTTTCGGCTCGATCGTGAGGGAGATGCCGGCGTTGTTCAGGGTCTGCCCGAGGAGCAGCGTCTTGACCTTGGTCCAGATGAAGGCGTAAGGGCTCAGGCCGAGGGACTGATCGAGTGCCCGGATGATCGGCTGCATGTTGAAAAAGACGAAGAGATCGCCTCCGGAGTCGGTCTCCTTGTAGGTCATCTGGAACGCCGAGTGGCTCATCAAGCTGGGCTGCGTCTCGCCGCCGGAGAGCCTGGACATCACGCCCTGCAGGAACCTGGTATCCATGCTGATGAAGTAGCGCGAGCCCATCTCTCCGATGAGGATCCGCTCCGGGCCCTCCGTCTCGTTCTCCGGCCGGTGGACGGTCAGGATCCGGCCGCTCTGGAACGGCGCCTCCTCGATGCGGGTGCCCTTCTTGCGACCTGCCGCGACGATCTTCTTCAGGTCGCTCGCCATCTGGTCCTTGCCGCCCGCGGCGTCGACCGAGAGCAGGATCGGCAGCGAGGCCGGATCGAGCTCAGGCATCTCCATGTTGACGAGCGCCTGGACCGTCGAGGTCAGAAGCGGGGTCACGTCGCCGATGACGAAGGAGACGTCTCCCTGCCAGGCCGAGAGGAATTTCTCGAGATCGACTTCCGTCTCCTCCTGGACATCTCGCCGCCAGCGGGCGAAGTTCTCCTCGGCTTCCTTGACCATCGCCGAGAACTCCGGCTTCTCCTTCAGGCGGTAGAGGGGCGAGGCCTTGATCTTCTCGGTCAATCCAGCCACGTTCTTCGCCTCGACGACGAGCGTGGTCTCGGGCGGCAAGGCCTTCAGGAGCGCCGAGTCCGTCTGCGTCACCTGTGCGGCCAGAGGTGGTGCGGCTGACAGGAGAAGGATCGCCAGAATCGTCCAGATCGTCGTCCTCATGAGTCATGCATCCTTTCTTTGCATGGAGGCGCGGGCCGGGATGGCCTCCCGGCACCGAGCGCTGGTTTCCTCTCGTTCCCCTGCCGTCGTCCCGGCCGGCGGCGAGCCGCGCCGCGGCTTCGGCGGAGGAGACAGATACCGGATCCCGCTGTTCGGATTGTCCTTGTCGAAGAGAAACGCCTGGTAGTTCTTGAGGAAGCTCTTGACCTCGTGCACCGGGATCGCGAATCCCAACGACTCTCCGCCCGAGATCTTCATGTTCGTCACACCGATCACCTCTCCTCGGTTGTTGAAGAGAGGTCCGCCGCTGTTCCCGGGGTTGATGGCGGCTGTGGTCTGGATGTAGAGGACGCCGGACATCGCGCGGTTCCGGTTGCTCACGATGCCCTGGGAAACGCTGCGCTCGAGGCCGAGGGGGCTGCCGATCGCGAAGACCGGATCGCCCAGTCCGACTCTCTCGTACTCGCCGAGATAGGCCTTCTGGAGACGGATGTCCCCCGGATCCACCTTGAGGAGAGCGAGGTCGAGAAAGGGATTGAAGGCGACGATCTTCACGTCGTCTTTCTTCACCCTTTCCAGGCGGCCGGCCACCTGCGGGAAGACCACGACGGAGACGTCTCGCTCCATCTCGATCACGTGATAGTTGGTGACGATGTAGCCTTCCCTGTCATCGACCACGAAGCCCGAGCCCGACTTGCCCAGGCAGACGACCCTCACGACGCTCTCGGCGACCTCTCGCGCCTTCTGCTCGACGGGGCCCGGCTCGAGCCCCTCCGCCGTGTGGAAGATCGAGTCGCGCATCTCGGAAGCCGGCTCCGCGCCCTCCGCTGGCGCCGCGGCGTCCTCTTCGCTGCGCGCGGTCTCCCCTGCGGTGGAGACGATCGCCTCGATCTCCTCCTGGGGAATCGTCAGGATCGCGTGGCCGATGTCGAGGAAGACCGCCTTCTCCGTGCGCTTGACGATCCGGCCCTGCAGCCGGAAGCCGGACTTGAGGAGCAATTCCTCGCCCGCGCTCGCCGCGCCGGTCGCTTCCTCTCCCTGGACCTCAGGCTCCTCCGGCCTCTCGGCTCCTTCCCGGCTCTTCGCCTCGTCGTCCTCCAGGCTGCCGCCGACAGCGATCCCCCCGGTGAGCGAGACGAGCAGCCAGGCGGCGGCCAGCGCCGCCAGGCGGATGACGCCA
>JAFGKN010000233.1 GCA_016928605.1 Planctomycetota bacterium
GCCTGCGTCCGGTCCCTGAAGAGCACCCTCGGGCGGCCGCCGCCCGCCCCCGCGGCGCAGAGGTCGAGCCACGTCTGGATCCGGTCCTGCGCGAAGAAGTAGAGCGTCTTTCCGTCGGGGCTCCAGTCGACAGCCGTCACGAGCAGGTCATCGGGATCGTAGGCGGAGAGATCGATCCAGCGCACATCGCCGCCGGCGGCCGTCGTGGTGCCGAGGCGGACCGTCGGATTCGGCTCGCCCGGCCGGGGATAGGCCTCGCGCTCCACCCGCTGGCGGTCCGGCCGGCTGTCGACGACGGTGAACTCCTCGACGCGGGAGCTGTCGGTCTGGAGGAACGCGATCCGCCGGGAGTCGCTGCTCCACCAGTAGGCGCGCCACGATCGGTCGAAGACCTCCTCGTAGTAGACCCAGCTCGCCTTTCCGCTCTGCAGCTTCTCGGAGCCCCCCGTCGTCAGGGCGCGCTCGGTCGCCGTCGCGACATCGACCACCCAGAGGTCGCTGCGGCGCACGAAGGCGACGAGCGCGCCGTCGGGGCTGAAGCTCCAGATCTCCTCCGCCTCAGGGGTGCTCGTGAGCCGCCGCGCGGCCGAGCCGTCGAGGCGCGCGTAGTAGAGATCGTTCTCGTGATGGAAGAGAGCGCCGCGCCGGCCGCGGTCGGAGTCGAACGACGAGCGCGCCGCCCAGGACCTCGCCGTGGGCTCGTCGATGGAGGGCAGCTCGGCGAGAGCCCTCGCCATCGGCTCCGGATCGAACCAGCGCTCGCGCTCGCCACTCCTCGCGTCGACGCGGTGCGGCTTCCCCTCGATGACCTGCAGGTAGTGCTCGCCGTCCTCGAGCCACCGCAGCCCCGAGAGGGGCGAGCCGCTGAGCGCTGGCGGGCGCCCCCTGCGGTAGACGAGGTCGAAGGTGATGGGCTGCTTCCGCTCCTCCGCCTCTCGGTCCTCCGCCGAGCCTCGCTCGCCGCTCCGCGCCCTGCGGGCGCTCGTCTCTCTCTCAGGGATCGCCCCCGCCTCGGCGGGGCCGGCGAGCGACGGCTGTCCGACAGCGAGCAGCAGAGGGAGCCAGCAGGCCGCCAGTCGGCCTGGATCGGCGGCGAGACGGCGCAGCAGCGAAGTCCTCATGCGGGGTTTCTCCAGTGAAGCTCGGCTCCAGGTTACATATCGACCCGGTGCGAAGATAACCTGCGGATCTCTCCCCATCGAGCCCTCCGGCCCCTTTTCCGCAGCCCGCTGTCGTGCTACAAACTACCGGCATCGCCAGCGTACAGGCCATCCACACCACCGACGAGTCCGGAGCCATGTCCAGCTCAACCAGCCATACCTACGAGTTCAAGGCCGAGATCCAGCAGCTGCTCGACATCCTCATCCACTCGGTGTACACGTCGAAGGACGTCTTCATCCGCGAGCTGGTCTCCAACAGCGCGGACGCCCTCGAGAAGGCGAGATTCTGCCAGGTCCAGGGCCAGGCCGTGCACTCGCCCGACATCCCGCTCGAGATCTGCATCGCGACGCGCAAGGAGGGAGACTCGCACCGGCTGATCGTCTCCGACACGGGCATCGGGATGACGCCCGACGAGGTGCGGGAGAATATCGGAACCATCGCCCACAGCGGGGCGGCCGCCTTCCTCGAGCGGCTCCGGGCTGGCAGCTCCAGCCCCGAGGCGTCCAGGGACCTGAACCTCATCGGGAAGTTCGGCGTCGGCTTCTACTCGGTCTTCATGGCGGCCGAGAAGGTGGTCCTGACGAGCCGAAGCGCCGATCCGTCCGCGCCGGCCGTCCGGTGGAGCAGCGAGGGCCGCGGGAGCTACAGCCTGGAGTCCTTCGACGAGGACATCCCGCGCGGCACATCGATCGAGGTCCATCTCAAGAAGGAGGAGGCGCGGTTCGCGGAGAAGGACACCGTCTCCGGCGCGATCCGCAAGTACTCGAACTTCGTGCCGTTCCCCATCCGCGTCGACGGTGAGCAGGTCAACAAGGTCTCCGCCATCTGGCGCGAGCCGCCGTCGCAGGTGAAGGACGATCAGTACGACGCGTTCTTCAAGTTCATCTCCCACGATGTCGAGAACCCGATCCTCCGGCTGCACCTCTCCGTCGATGCCCCCATCCAGTTCTCGGCCCTTCTCTTCGTCCCGAGGACCAACACGGAGATCCTCGGCTTCGGCGAAGGAGAGGTGAGCATCCAGCTCTACGCGAAGCGCGTCCTCATAGACGCCGAGAACCGGGAGCTTCTGCCGAAGTACCTGCGTTTCGTGCGCGGCGTCGTGGAGTCGGAGGATCTGCCGCTCAACATCTCTCGGCAAACCCTCCAGGAGAACGTCCTGGTGATGAAGATCCGCGACACGCTCACGAAGAAGCTCTTCGCCCTCTTCCAGGAGCTGGCCGACACGAAGCCGGCCGAGTACGAGGAGCTCTGGCGCACCTTCGGCCGGATCCTCAAGGAGGGGCACGCGGACTTCGCGCACCGCGAGAGGCTCCATGGCCTGCTGCGGTTCAACTCGTCCATCCACGAGGACGAGAAGGCTCTCACCGGCCTGAAGAGCTACCTGGAGCGGATGAAGGCGGAGCAGAAGGCCGTCTACTACCTCT
Organism: Planctomycetota bacterium; assembly: GCA_016928605.1. Taxonomy (GTDB): domain Bacteria; phylum Planctomycetota; class UBA8108; order UBA8108; family UBA8108; genus JAFGKN01. Next base: position 2,586 of record JAFGKN010000233.1, read on the forward strand.
CCGGCCCCTCGCGCGAGTCCCTGGAGCGGGATCCGCGGCTCGAGATCTTCCGCAAGAAGGGCATCGAGGTGCTCTACCTCTACGACCTGGCCGACGAGTTCGTCCTGGGGGGCATCGGCACCTTCGAGGAGAAGCCCATCGTCTCCGCCGACCAGGCGAAGCCCGAGGACCTGCGAGGCGGCGGCGAGGATGATTCCGCGGAAGACGAAAAGGAGAAGCGCGAGAAGGAGAAGGACGAGGAGAAGCGCGAGAAGGAGGCCGCGAGCCGCATCGATCCGCTCATCCGCCGGTTCCGCGAGATCCTCGGCGACCGCGTCACCGCCGTCCGCGCGAGCCGGCGGCTCGTCGATTCGCCGGCGTGCCTCGTCAGCGACGACACCCGGATCTCGAGCCACATGGACAAGATGCTCCGGCTCATCCACCGCGACAAGGAGCTGCCGCGCCGCGCGCTGGAGCTCAACGCCGAGCATCCCCTCATCCAGAGCCTGAACCGGATCGCCGCGGCCGGCGCCGCCGACCCCTTCCTCGAGAAGGCCTGCGAGCAGATCCTCGAGGGCGCGCTCCTCGTCGATGGCTACCTCATGGATCCTCACCGGCTGGTGGAGCGGATGAACGCGATCCTCGCCGATGCCGCCGCGCTCCGCGCCCCGCCGGGGGGCGGCTCCGGGCCGCCGTGACCGCCCGCGGAAAAACGCCGCGCACGGCTCGCTCGGGAGCCCGCGCGCCCTACGGGCACCTGTCGTAGAGCTGGCACCCCAGGTCGTCCTCCGTCGGATCGGAGCCGCAGGCGCCGAAGGGATCCGGCGGCCGAGGCAGGCCCAGGAAGAGGTAGCCGAGGAGCCTGACGGCATCGGAGATGTCGAGGCCGCCGTCGTCGTTGACATCCGCAGCGTCCTCGCAGTCGTTCATCGCGGTGCCGAGGAACAGGTAGCCGAGGATCGTCACCGCGTCGCTGACGTCCAGCGCGGCGTCCGCGTTCGCGTCGCCGCGCGCGAAGGGAGCATCAACCCGTTCGATCGTCTCGAAGGACCAGACCGGACTCTCCCTCGAGCCGCCTTCGTTGCTCGCCACGATGAGCCAGTTGTAGACC
>JAFGKN010000234.1 GCA_016928605.1 Planctomycetota bacterium
CCCGCCGGCTCGCGCCGTCACAGGCCGAGGATGTTGAAGCCGCAGTCGACGTAGAGCACCTGGCCGGTGATGGCGCTCGAGAGAGGGCTTGCGAGGAAGAGCGCGGCGGCGGCCACCTCCTCCACCTCGACGTTGCGCCCGAGGGGCGCCTTCTCCTCGACGATGCGGAGGATGTCGGCGAAGCCCGAGATCCCGCGCGCGGCGAGCGTGTTGATCGGGCCGGCGGAGATGGCGTTGACGCGGATCGCCCCCTTGCCGAGATCGACGGCCAGGTAGCGGACCGAGGACTCCAGGGCGGCCTTCGCGACGCCCATGACGTTGTACCTCGGCACGGCGCGCACGCTGCCGAGGTAGCTCAGGGTGATGATGCTTCCTCCGGAGCGCATCAGGGGAGCAGCCATGCGCGAGCAGGCGGTCAGGGAGAAGGAGCTGATCTCCTGGGCGAGCAGGTAGCCGGATCGGGACGTCTCGATGAAGTCTCTCTCCAGGTCCGCCTTGTCGGCGAAGGCGATGCAGTGGATCAGGAAGTCGATCGAGGTGAAATCGCGCGCGAGCGCGGCGCCGACCGCCTGGATCTCCTCGTCCCGGGTCACATCGCAGGAGTAAAGGGGCGACGGCTCCGGAAGCGTCGCGACCAGCTCCTCCACGCGGTCCCGCAGCCTCTCTCCCTGGTAGGCGAAGGCGAGCCGCGCGCCGGCCTCCGACAGGCGGCTGGCGATCGCCCAGGCGATGCTCCGCCTGTTGGCGACACCGAAGACGATCCCCTTCTTCCCCTCGAGGAGCTTCTCTGCCATCGCTGCGGGCTCCAGGTCCGGGCGGCCCGGCTGCGTCCTGGCAACCGGTCCAGGGCGGGATTGTAGGGGATCGAGGGCCGGCCGCAAGAATTTCTTTGCGGCCTGGTCCCGGCTGGGGCTATATTCTTGGCCTTGTGTTTCCAGACGGATCCCGGCGCAGAGGCGGCGATATGAGGCTCCGACGACGAGACGAGGCGGGCTGCAGAGGACGGCGCACCGCCCGCCTGCGCCGGCGAGGGGAGGAGAGGGCGTGAGACGTATGTAGGGCGAATCCAGGCCAGCTCGCAGACGTCGAAGGCCCGCTCCGGATCCCGGAGCAGGGTTTTTTTTTGCTTCCCGGCCGCTCCATTGCGGGCGATCCGGGAAGGAGCAGGGAGTGAGTCGGGCGTGAAAGACATCGGCATCCTCAAGCAGGCGCTGCCCTACATCAGGCAGTTCCGGGAGAAGACCTTCGTCGTGAAGCTCGGAGGCGAGCTGCTGGCGCTCAAGGAGTGCCTCGACAACCTGGCGCACGACATCTCCCTCCTCTACCAGCTCAACATCCGCGTCGTGATCATCCACGGCGGGGGCCCTCAGCTCTCGAGCGTGGCGAAGATGCTCGGCATCGAGAGCCGCAAGGTCGACGGGCGGCGCATCACCGATGACAAGATGCTCTGGGTCGCGAAGATGGTCTTCGCGGGCGTGTCGACGGACATCCTCGCGGCGCTGCGCCAGCACGGGACTCCGGGCATCGGCCTCTCGGGCGTCGACGGCGACCTGGTCGAGGCGCTGCGCCGCCCCCCGCGGCGCATCTTCAACCGCGAGACGGGGGAGGAGCAGGAGGTCGACTTCATGAACGTCGGGGACGTGGATGCCGTCAACCCCCGGATCCTCCAGGTCCTGCTCGAGAACCGCTTCGTCCCCGTGGTGGCATCGCTGGGCGGCGACGCAGGGGGACAGGTGCTCAACATCAACGCGGACACGATCGCGGCCGAGATCGCCGCGGCGCTTCCCGCGGAGAAGCTCTTCCTCCTCTCCAACGTCTGCGGAGTGCTCCGCGATGTGAACGATCCGGCGAGCAAGATCTCCTACCTGACCACCGAGTCCGGCGCGCGGCTCGCCGATTCGCACGGAGTCAGCGGCGGCATGCTGCCCAAGCTGACGGCGGCCATCCGTGCCGTCGAGGCCGGCGTGCGGCGGGCGCACATCATCGACGGCCTCCAGGAGAATGCCCTGCTCCAGGAGGTGTTCACCGTCAAGGGGCTCGGCACGATGGTCCTCCGGCCCGAGGACGAGAAGGCCTATCTGGAGCAAGGCTGATGCGCAGCGGCAGATTCTCGAAATCGATGGGAGACGCCATGCGTCGCCTCAACGCATCGATCGGGTTCGATCAGCGGCTCTACTGCGAGGACATCGCGGGAAGCATCGCCTGGGTCGAGGCTCTCGAGCGCGCCGGCATGGTCAGCGCGGAGGAGAGGGACCGCATCCGCGCGGGGCTCGTGGCGGTGCGCCGGGAGATCGAGGAGGGCGAGCTGGCCCTCTCCGAGGAGCTCGAGGACATCCACATGAACGTGGAGGCGCGCCTCACCGCGCTGATCGGGCCGGCTGGCGCGAAGCTCCACACGGGACGCAGCCGGAACGACCAGGTCGCTACCGATTTGCGGCTCCACGTCAAGACGGTGGCTCTCGAGATCGCGGAGCGCATCGGCTCGCTCATCGCGGCGCTCGTCGAGCGCGCGGAGGAGAGCATCGACATCGCAATCCCCGCGTACACGCACCTGCAGCGGGCGCAGCCGGTCCTCCTTGCGCATCACCTGCTGGCCTACGCCGAGATGCTCCTCAGGGACCGCGATCGCTTCGTCTGGGCCGCCGGCCAGGCCGACGTCTGTCCCCTCGGCTCGGGAGCCTGCGCGGGCAACCAGTTCGGCATCGACCGCGAGCTCCTCCGCGAGACGCTCGGATTCTCGCGGCTGAGCCACAACTCGCTCGACGCCGTGAGCGATCGCGACTTCGCCTGCGACTTCCTCCACGCCGCATCGCTGCTGCTCGTCCACCTCTCGCGCTTCAGCGAGGATCTGATCCTCTGGTCATCGAGCGAGTTCGCCCTCGCGAAGCTCGACGATGCGGTCAGCTCGGGGAGCTCCATGCTCCCGCAGAAGAAGAACCCGGATGCGTGCGAGCTCGCACGCGGCAAGGTCGGACGGGTGGCGGGCCATCTGCTGGGCCTCCTGATGACGCTCAAGGGCCTGCCGCTCTCGTACAACAAGGACCTCCAGGAGGACAAGGAGCCGGTCTTCGATGCCGCCGACACGATCCTGCAGCTCCTGGCGGTCTTCGAGACGCTCGTGGCCACGGTCCAGTTCGACGCTGACCGCGCGAGGGCTCTCCTCGAGGGCGGATTTCTCGAGGCCATCAGCGTGGCGGACTACCTGACGCGGAAGGGGGTGCCCTTCCGCGACGCGCACCGCGCGGCCGGCGAGGCCGTGCGCCGGGCGGAGAGCCGCGGGACGACCCTGGCGGACCTGCCGCTCGAGGAGTATCGTGAGCTGCATCCGGAGTTCGATGCCGATCTCCGCGAAGCGCTGACTCTGAGGGGGGCGCTGGAGGACAAGGACGTGGTCGGCGGCACGGCGCCGCGCCGCGTGAAGGAAGAAATCGGCCGGCTGAGGGGCCTGCTCGGCAAGGAGCGGCCCGGCCCGGCAAGGAGCGGATGAACACCATGACCGAGAGGAGCATCGTCGTCCTCGCCTACTCGGGAGGGCTCGACACCTCGTTCTGCATACCCTACCTGCGCGAGCGGAAGGGCCACGACGTCATCACCGTCACCGTCGACACGGGCGGCTTCTCGGCCGAGGATCTGCGGGAGATCGAGGCGCGCGCGACGGCTCTCGGTGCGATCGAGCACTTCACGGTCGACGCCCGGCAGCGGGTCTTCGACCGCTACGTGAGCTACCTGATCAAGGGCAACGTGCTGCGCGGGCAGGTCTATCCGCTCGCGGTGGCCGCCGAGCGGGTCGCCCAGGCCGAGGTGATCGCCGACGTCGCCAAGCGAGAGCGGGCCACGGCGGTGGCGCACGGGTCGAC
>JAFGKN010000235.1 GCA_016928605.1 Planctomycetota bacterium
CCAGTACTTGCGGTTCTCGGCGAAGGCGTAGGCCTGGCCAGCGGTCAGCTCGAGCGTGCCGGAAGCCTCGTCGTATCGGTTGGCTCTCAGCTCCAGGATGACGCGGGCATCGATCTCCGCGCGGCGCTCAGCCGGCAGTTTCTCGTAGGCGCCTGCCTCCGGCCGGTCGCCCGCGGCGCGGTAGTCCCGCACGTGCTGGCCGCTGGCATGGAGCGTGGAGGCCGAGAAGTCCATCCCCCTCAGCGATCCATGACCCCACACGCTCCCGTGATCCATCAGGCCGTAGCGCTGGAAAACGTCCTGCCCCCGCAGGATCGCCTCGCGGTCGGTCAGCTCGTTCTCCTCCGAGATCACTTTCACCGGCACCGGAGGGACCTTGTCCTTGGCGAAGTAACCCCCTGCTAGCAGCAGGCCCATGCTCGCGAAGAATGCCGCGATCGCTCCGTTGCGAAGTCCTCGAACGCTCATCGGATGCTCCCCGAGCTACAGCTCGTCTCTGCCTCCTGTCCCGAGCCACGCGCGCGACCGGTCGGCCAGCATCGCCGACGCACCGAGGGTCCCTATCACCCTCGGTGGCCATGTAACTGCCGCGCAGCGGCCCTGTCAATCCCCCAGGAAGGCCGGAGAGACGGCCCGTCGGCTCGCCGGCGTGGCGCGGATCGGCAGGGCACCTGCGAGGCGCCACCGTGTTCCCGAGGTTCGCCCGGCGTATCGACGAGCGGTGGATGCTCGAGCGCGCGCGTCCCGGATACCGCACCGCAGCGATGACGGCCCGGACTCAAAAAAAGGACTCGCGAAGATCATCCGCGAGTCCCTGCTCGACCTCTGGTGGGCGGACCCGGAATTGAACCGGGGACACCAAGATTTTCAGTCTTGTGCTCTACCAGCTGAGCTATCCGCCCTCAGGCGGCCGTTTGCGGCCGCTATCTAGAGCGCCCTGAAGGCGGTTTGTCAAGTGCGCCGCCCGGCCTCCCGTTCGCCGGTCGAGCGCCTGCGGCACCTCTCCCGAGCCCGGCCGGCGCTCCGGATCGGCGGAGGGGGCCGAGCGCGCGGACGCCCCGCCTTGAGCTTTCGCCGCTCGCCCCGTATCCTACTGGCTCGTGTGAGGTTACTGGCGGACGGTCCGCCTGGAGAGGCTGCCTTGCGAGTCCTTGGCATCGAGACGAGCTGCGACGAGACCGGAGTCGCGGTCGTCGAGGATGGCTGCCGCATCCTCGCGAGCCGCGTGCTCTCGCAGGTGGACATCCACGAGCCGTTCGGAGGCGTCGTCCCGGAGATCGCGAGCCGCGCGCACGTGGAGGTCATCACCCGCCTGCTCGAGCGGACGCTGGACGATGTCCGCGGCTCGCCCGCGCCGGCTCCCCGCCGGCCGGAGGCTCCCGTGGATGCGGTGGCGGCGGTGCACCGCCCGGGGCTGGTCGGCTCGCTCCTCGTGGGACTCACGGCGGCCAAGTCGCTCGCGTGGGCATGGGGCGTCCCTTTCGTGGGAGTCGACCACGTCCACGCTCACATCTACGCGGCGTTCCTGCGCGACACTCCGCCCTTCGAACTCCCCGTCGTGGAGGATGCCTTCCCCGCGATCTCTCTCATCGTCTCCGGAGGGCACACGTCGCTCTACAGGAGCGATGCTTGGATGGAGCATCGGCTGCTCGGCTCGACCACCGACGACGCCGCGGGCGAGGCGTTCGACAAGGCCGCCGCGATCCTAGGCCTCGGCTATCCCGGAGGGCCCGCGATCGCCCGCGCCGCCCGCGATGGGAATCCCGGCGCCATCGGTTTTCCGCGCACGCTGCTCGAGCCCGCATCTCTCGACTTCAGCTTCTCCGGCATCAAGACCGCCGTGCTCTATCACGTCAAGGGACAGAACGCTCGGCGCGGAGCGCCGATCCGAGCCGGAGTCCGCATCGCCGATGTCGCGGCATCCTTCGAGAGCGCCGTCGTCGACGTGCTCGTCGAGAAGCTCCGCCGCGCGCTGCGGCGAGAAGGGCTCCGCCGCGCGATCGTCGGCGGCGGCGTGGCGGCCAACCGGACTCTTCGAGCGCGGCTCGAGCGGCTCGCGAAGGAGGAGGGACTCGAGCTTCTCTGTCCAGATATCGCCCTCTGTACCGACAACGGCGCGATGGTCGCCGGGGCCGGCTATCAGGTGCTGCGCGCCGCCGGGCCGGGCGATCTGTCGCTCGATGTCTCGTGCATGGCCACAGGTTGACGCCCCGGCCGCGGCAGCCATCCCCACCGAACGGAGACCGATGGACCCGCAGGACATCCAAGCGATTCTGAAGAAGGTCTGGGACCGGAAGATGACGGCTGCGGTCGCGCTCGAGAAGCTCCGCCATCTTCCGTTCGAGGAGATCCCCTACGCGCGCGTCGACAGCCACCGCCATCTGCGGTGCGGCTTCCCCGAGGTCATCTTCTGCCAGGGGAAAGAGCCCGCCGACATCACCGCGATCGCGCGCTCCATCCTCAAGCGCTCCGACTACCTGCTCGCCACCCGCGCCGACCGCACGGCTTTCGAGGCGATCCGCAAGGCCAGCCGCCGCGCCGTCCATCACGAGAGAGCCCGCTGCGTGACCGTCCGGAAGAAGGCGCCGCCGCGCCAGAGCGGCAAGATCCTCGTCGTCTGCGCCGGCACGGCCGACGTCCCAGTGGCCGAGGAGGCGAGGATCACCGCCGAGATGATGGGGCACGAGGTCGATGGCCTCTACGACGTCGGCGTGGCCGGAATCCACCGGCTGCTGGCAGCGAAGGACCGTATCTCCGCGGCCGACGTGATCGTCGTGGTCGCGGGCATGGAGGGCGCGCTCGCCAGCGTCGTCGGCGGCCTCACGCGCTCTCCAGTGGTCGCGGTTCCCACGAGCATCGGCTACGGAGCCAACCTCGGCGGGATCGCTCCGCTCCTGACGATGCTCAACAGCTGCGCGGCAGGCGTGAGCGTCGTCAACATCGACAACGGCTTCGGCGCCGGCTACGCCGCCGCGCTCATGGCCCGCCTCAAGAATCCGGCATGAAGAAGACTCCACGGCAGATCCACCGCCTTCCCCCCCTGCCGAGCCGTCCGGCCGACTCGCACAAGGGGACGTACGGCCGCGTGCTGCTCGTCGCCGGGTCTCCGGGGATGCTCGGCGCGGCCGCCCTCGCCGCGGCCGCGGCCCTGCGGAGCGGAAGCGGGCTCGTCACGGCTGCTGTGCCCCGATCCCTCTCCGCCGCGCTGACCGCGCTGGTCCCCGAGGCGACGCAGCTCCTGCTCCCGGAGCCGGACGCGGCCGGGTACGA
>JAFGKN010000236.1 GCA_016928605.1 Planctomycetota bacterium
CCTCTCCGCATCGCCCAGCTTCTCCCCCAGCGACTGCGCGCGCCCGCGGGAGGCGTCGAGGTCGCTCTTGAGCGATGCGATCTCCGCCCGGAGAGCCTCGAGATCCTTGCCGGACTGCTCGTTGAGCGACGAGAGGATGGCGGCCTGGCACGAGGCGTCGCGCCACTCGAGGAACAAGAAGACGGAAGCAGTCAGAAGCGCCAGGGCCAGGCTGCACGCCGCCACACTCACGATCTTCGCCATCGGGACCTCCCTAGTGCCGGCGGCCAGGACTCTGTCCGGCCGCGGTGAGCCGCCCGGCTCCACGCGTGGTTCGATGCTCACTATGGAGCCTCGGAGGACCTGCCGCAAGATGGAAAGAGAGAGCTCGATCTCCTCAGCGGTCGATCGTGTTGGGCGGAGCCCGGACCGCCGTGATCTGTCGCGTCGTCAGGTGGAGATCGACGAACGCCAGCACCAGGCTGGCGGCCCCGGTGGTCGCCTCGTAATGCTCCGAGAGGAGGCTCGCCCGCGGGAGGGGCTTTCCCTCGAAGAAGCGCTCGATGGCGATCTCCGCCAGCCGGACGGCCCTGAGGTAGTACGGCTCGCGGGCGGTGATGCGGAACGCGGACAGCTCCAGGCTGATCGCGTGGCCGAAGGTGGCTGGCCAGACGTCCCACCCCTCGGCGGGGAGCGCTTCGAGGTAGGCATCGGCCGCGGCGAGGATGAGGTCTCGGTGGCGCGTGTCGCCCGTGTTCTCGTAGCGGGAGACGCAGACCATCGCCACGCGCGCCGTCGTCTCGCCGCCGTCCCGCGGATCCCAGAGCGGCGTGCAGCCGGTGGATGACGCCCCCTCCGCCGCCGATCCCGCCTCGCCGGCGGCGAATCCCTTGCGATCCTCGAGCAGATGGGACAGCGAGGTGAAGAGGGCATCCTCGCGGCCGGCCGCGCGCGCGAGACGCGATCGAAGCGGCTCCGGGACGCGGCGAGCCGCCCCGTCGAGGTCGATGGCGAGCGAGAGCCAAGCGCTGGGTCTCGCCGCCTCGCCACGCGCGTCGAGCGCAGCAGCCGGATCGGACCTGCCCTTCGAGATGCGCCGCTCGAGCGACGCAATCGCATCGACGAAGGCGCCGTCGCGCGTACGGGCGTAGGCCTCCGCCCACGCGCGGATGGCGAAGCCCGCCTGCCGCGGGTCCACGGCGAATCGCGGGCGCACCGGGTCTCCTCCGCGCGCCTCCGCCGATGATCCGCCTTTCCGCGGCGGCTCGTCGGTCCACGCCAACCGCAGGGCGTGGGCGAACCGCAGGCACTCCTCTGGAGCGAGTGCGAAGCACCTCTGCCAGAGGAGCCAGGGGCCCAGCATCTCCGGAGGCGCGCCGGCATCCTCCGCCGCCGCGACGGCTTCATCCGCGAGCGCGTTCCAGCAGGAAGACCTCCCCCACGGGTAGAGACCGGTCCGGGGAGACTGCGCGCTGAGGAGGAACCAGCGCAGGGCCTCGTCGGCCGCCCGGGGGTATCGATCCTCGCCGGAGAGACCCTCCAGGAAGTAGAGAAGACGCAGGAGATTCTGATCGAGCTGCGGATTGGCCCCGACGAGCGGCCCGCCCTCTGGACCGGGGCGCCACGCCGGACGGACTCCGGCGGGCGGCGGCGGACGGCGATCGAGCGGCGAGAGCGTCTCGCGGTCGAGCGCGCTCAGGAAGAGTCCGCTCCTCTGGGGTCCGACCGCGTCCCGTCCGTGGCGCAGCATGGCGTCCGCGTAGCCGTAGACGGCTTCGATGGAGAGGGAGACCGGGATGCCATCGCTGAACATCTTGCGCAGATCGAGCGGCTCCCGCTCCTCGGCCAGGAAGCCAGCCGGCAGGCAGCAGAAGGCCAGAACGGCGCCGAGCGCGAGGCTGACCGGCGGCATCATCGCCAGACTGTGCAGGAGGATCATCGGTCGATGGTGTTCTTGGGAATCGCGACGCTGCGGTGGTTCATCACCGCGTCCACTTCCAGGAGCGACAGGGCGAGCGAGTCGCAGCCGGTGATGGTCTCGTAATGATCCGTCTTCGCGCTGGCTCGCGGCAGCGGACGATCCTGCCAGAAGATCCGCACAGCCAGCCGCGCGAAGCGCTGCGCCTCCTCGAGAAACACGCGGCGCCCGGTCGTCCGGTACGCGGCGACCTGCGCGCTGATCACGTGGCCGAGGCTCATCGGCCAGAGATCTACATCCTCGGCGGGCAGCTCATCTCTGTACGCTTCCGCCACCGCGACGATGATCTCGCGGAGATCCTCCTTCGGCGCCTGCTCGCAGCGCGCGAGGGCGTACATCGCCCAGCTCGCCGCCGTGGAGACGGCGTACGCCGCCTCCCACGTGGCGGGAAAGTCCCAGCCTCCGCCGGGCCGGCCGTGAAGCGCGCGGAGCTCGGCGAGGACGAGACGATCCTCCTCGGCCGCGAATCGCCGCAGCCGCCCGGCCAGCGGCTCGGGGACCAGGTCTGCCGCGGTCTCCACGTCGAGGGGGCCGGTGGTGGAATGCGCCTCGCCGCCGTCGGCCGCGCGTTTCGCCTCGAGCCTCCCGACGAGGGTCTCGATCGCTCGCAGGAACGTCTCGTCTCGCGTGTGACGATACGCTTGGGCCCATGTCTGGATGTAGAAGCCGGCGTGGCGCGGAAAGTCCTTGCCATCCCGGGGACCGTGGCGGTCGTAGGGAGCGTGGCGGTCGAAGGCGCCCGTCTCGCGGTCGGCGATCTGGTGGTGCCAGAGGCCGAGGGCGAACGCGCGGCACGCAGCCGGCGCGAGCTGGAAGCAGCGATCCCACATGACCCACGGTCGCGCGAACTCGTGGATCAGCTCCGTGCCGCTCGAGACGGGGCGATCGAGGACGACATCCCAGGCGAGGTGCTCTCCCCAGGGCAGAAGTCCCGTCGCGGTCGACTGCGTGTTCTCGAAGAACCACTTCAACTCATGGTCCGCCGCCTCCGCGTAGCGCGTCTCCCCGGTGATCTCGCTCAGCGAGTAGAGGACGCGAAGGAGGTTCTCGTCGAGCTGGGGATTGGCTCCCGCGAGCCGCCGCCACGGCAGGCCGGCGCGGTCCTCCCTCCGGATCCCTGCCGGCGGAGCGGGGCGGACATCGAGCGGCCTCAGCTCGAATCGATCCAGCGCGCTGAGAAAGAGGCCGCTCTTCTGCTCACCGTACGTGTCGCGGCCATGCTCGATCATGGCGTCGGCGTACCCGCGGACGACGTCCAGAAAGGAGACCGGCTGCTCCTTGAGGCGCTCGTCCTCTTCCCGCGCGCCACCTGGGACGGCGAGTTCGCCGCTCGCGTCGTGAGCGATTCCATCGACCGTCTCCGCGTCCCACGCCCCCGCGATTCGCCGCCCGGACAGGGCCCTGGCCAGATCGAGATCCAGCGTCACCGGCACGTGCGATCGCGGCCGGCCTCGGAACTCATCGCGCAGCACTGGCCGGTAGCGGCTCGGAGAACTCCAGGGAAGATCGGCGCCGGCGGCGAGACCGGTCCAGAGGGTCGCGGCGAGAAAAAGAGAGAGTCGTCGATCTCGTCGATCGCGCATGGAAGGATGCCCGGAGCCACGCAGGTCAGGGGCGACGGATGGACGGAAACCGGGATGGTAACCGATCGGAGGATGAAGACGGCAGGCGGAAGCAGCCGGCCGCGGCCTTCGATGCCCTTGCGGGCCGATAGGTTCTCCGGCCATTCGAGGCTCTCCTCCTACCGGTGCCAGGCCGGCGCGGACGCGCTGATGGCTTCCCCGAAGGTCGCCCTCCGGCGGAAATCAGCGGGGTCGTAGGAGGCGTTCGAGGGATCGGACTGGACCCACTGGGGATGCTGCCGGCCGTAGTAGCTGCCGTAGAACTGGTAGTTCGAGTCGATCCAGCGGGTGAGGACCATCAGCTCCCGCTCAGAAAGCAGGCGGGTGTGGTCGTCCGTCGCGTTCTTCGGGTGATCCGGCCGGGTCAGCACATCGAGGAGAAGGCTCTGGTAGGAGCCGAGGCTCTTCGGCGGAAGGTACGCCCCGCTGTAGTTGCCGCGGTCTCCCCAAAGAAATGACGTGAACTCAGGGATGATGGGGCCGGCCAGCTGCTTCCTCGCGAGCTCCTCGTAGGACGTGCTGTAGAA
>JAFGKN010000237.1 GCA_016928605.1 Planctomycetota bacterium
GGCCGGCGGGGGAGCCTTGCATCCTCTCGCGGCCGCTCCTATACTACGCGGTTCCATACCGCCAGGAGTCATGCCCATGAAGCCCAAGATCCACCCCGAGTACGTGGAGTGCCAGGTCACCTGCGGCTGCGGGAACACCTTCGTCACCCGTTCCACCAAGCAGCAGATCAGCGTCGAGATCTGCTCGGCCTGCCATCCCTTCTACACCGGCAAGCAGCGGTTCGTCGACTCGGCGGGCCGCGTCGAGAAGTTCCAGCGCAAGCACACCTGGGCCGAGACGAGCCGCGAGAAGATCGAGCAGGCGGCGAAGGAGAGGAAGCGGCGTCCCAAGAGGGAGAAGGTCTCCGTGGGCGTGCCCAGGATCAAGCGGACGAAGGTCGCCGAGGAGGAGCCGTCCTCCCCTCCTCCGGCCCGAGGGCGCGGCAGGGGCGGTGAGAGGAGACCGAGGGGCGAGGAGGCCCCTGCGGCGAAGAAGCCGAGGAGCGCGCCTGGCCCCGCAGCCGCCGCCGAGCCCGCACCCGCGGAGGAGGCCCCTGCGGCGAAGAAGCCGAGGAGCGCGCCTGTTCCCGCCGCCGCCGCCGAGCCCGCGCCGCCGCCGCCGGAGGGGGGGGAGGACGCGGCGGCGCAGCCGGAGAGCTGATCGCCCGAGAGCTGATCGCCCGCGCCTGCATACCGGAGTGCAGCGGGGCTCGACCCGAGCGAGCCATCTGTCTCCGCGGCCTCGGGAGATGTTCCCGCCGGCTGCGGCCGGCTCGTCCGGCGAGCAGTTCCCCGGCGCTTCTGAGGCCGGGACCGCTTTGCCCCGCAGGGGGGGATCGTCTCGGGCGAGCGGCAGCCCTGGAGGCCGGTCCCCGCGCTGTGCGGGCAGCGGACGAACTCGTGATGCCGCGCCGGCGCTCGCGGGGCCTGAGCGATGACCCGTCGACCTCGCCGGAGTCCTTGCTCGGGGGCGGCTGATCCGGGGCGACCGCCGGGTTATACTCTACTCTGGTTCTGGACCGCTCGGAGGTTCACCGTGCTCCCGCCGCTCATCGAAAAGCAACTCATCCAGGCCTCCGAGAAGCACGCCGAGCTCGAGCGCCTTCTCTCGGATCCGGACGTGGTCGCGCAGCCCTCTCGGTTCCGCGCCGCGGCGCGGGAGTGCGGCGCGGTCGGAAAGCTCGTCTCTCTCTACGGCGAGTACCGGGCAGCGCTGAGGGAGCTCGAGGAGCACAGGGAGATCGCCCGCGGCGATGACCACGAGCTCGGCCAGCTGGCCAAGGAGGATCTGCCCGCGCTCGAGGAGAAGGCCGAGCGGCTCGCCGCGGAGCTGACGGACCGCATCCTCGTCGACGACCGCGCGGCCAGCCGGAGCGTCATCCTGGAGATCCGGGCCGGCACCGGCGGCGACGAGGCGGCGCTCTTCGCGGCCGACCTCTTTCGGATGTACGCGAAGTTCGCGGAGCGCAGCCGCTGGAAGGTGGAGGTGATGGATGCGCATCCCACCGAGCTGGGAGGATACCGGGAGATCATCTTCTCCGTCGCGGGAGAGGGCGTTCACCGCCAGCTGCGCTACGAGATGGGCGGGCACCGCGTTCAGCGGGTGCCCGAGACGGAGGCGAGCGGCCGTATCCATACGTCGGCGGCCACGGTCGCGGTGATGAGCGAGCCGGAGGAGGTCGAGGTCGAGATCAACGAGAGCGACCTGCGCGTCGACTTCTACCGGGCCGGCGGGCCGGGGGGGCAGAAGGTCAACAAGACGAGCTCGGCGGTGCGCATCACCCATCTTCCCACCGGCATCGTCGTCGCGATCCAGGACGAGGTCTCGCAGCACAAGAACCGCGCCAAGGCCATGCGGGTGATGCGCTCGCGGCTCTTCGACCACTTCGAGAGGCAGCGCTTCGAGAAGGAGCAGTCGGTGCGCCGGGGTCAGATCGGCTCCGGAGACCGGAACCAGAGGATCCGTACCTACAACTTTCCCCAGAACCGCGTGACCGACCACCGCATCGGCAAGAATTTCAACCTGGAGCGGATCATCGAGGAAGGGGATCTCTCCGAGTTGATCGAGTCGCTCCGTGGTTGCGATCGCGAGCAGCGCCTGAAAGAGCTGAAGCTATAAGCGCCGCGGAGAGGTCACCACAGTCCGCCGAGCCCGCCTACAGGAGCGTCGCCGAGATCCTCGCCTGGACCCGCGGCTACTTCGAGAGGCTAGGGCTCTGCTCCCCTCGGCTCGATGCGGAGCTGCTCCTGGCGGCGGCGATGGGAGTGCGGCGGATCGACCTCTACACCGGTTATCAGAACCTCGTCGAGCGGGACGAGCGCGCTCGGCTGCGCGAGCTGATCCGGCGGCGCGCGCGGCGCGAGCCGGTCGCCTACATCCTCGGCGAGAAGGAGTTCTTCTCGCTCTCCTTTCGCGTCAGCCCGGCGGTGCTGATCCCCCGGCCGGAGACGGAGCACGTGGTGGAGGCATGCCTCGATCTGCTCCGGGCCGCCGGCGGTGGATCGGTCCACCGGCTGCTCGACCTCGGAACGGGATCGGGCAACATCGCCGTGGCGGTGGCGGTGCACGAGAGCGCCTGCGCAGTGGACGCCGTCGACATCAGCGAGGACGCCCTGGAGGTGGCCCGTGAGAATGCTCGCCGCCACGCCGTGGCGGACCGGGTCCGGTTCCTCCGCGGAGACCTCTTCGAGCCCCTCGTGCCCCCATCGCGGGTTTACCGGATCATCGCGTGCAACCCTCCCTATGTCCGCCCCGGCGAGATGAGCTCGCTCATGGACGACGTCCGCCTTCACGAGCCGCGGCTCGCTCTCCTCGACTCGAAGAGCGCCGCGGGCGATGGGCTCGGTTTCTACCGGGAGCTGGCGGAGCGGTCCTGCTCCTTCCTCACGGGCGGCGGAGCGGTGGTGGTCGAGGTCGGGACGGGGCAGGCGGAGGCGGTCCGGTCGATCTTCCGCTCCGGCGGACTGGGCGATTGCCGCACCATCCGCGACTACGGCGGCACCGAGAGGGTGGTCGTCGCCGCCCGCGGCTGACGGGGAGGCGTCTGAGCGGCACGCGGCGACCTTGCCGGATCCCTGGCGTCACGCGCTTCCGTCTTGACCGGAGCGCAGCCGCGGGTCTACAATCCGCCGTAGCCGTTCGGCGCCTGCGGGACGGTTAGAATCCGCTTGACTGCAGGTCGCGGCTTTCCCCGCGCTCTCTGCAGCGGAAAAGAAGAAGAGAAACCCAGAGAAGTCGAAGAGAGCTCGCCGTGGACAAGATCCTCGTCGAAGGGGGCTTCCCTCTCCGTGGCACCGTGGAGGTCAACGGCTCCAAGAACGCTGCTTTGCCCATCCTCATCTCCACGCTGCTCACCGATCAGCGGTGCACGATTCGCAACGTACCCAACCTGAGGGATGTCGACAGCACTCTCTCGATCCTCGAAGAGCTGGGGATGCGTTCCGAGCGAAGCGCCGACGGGGCCATCGAGATCACCGAGGAGGATCGCTCTCCTTACACCGCGCCCTATGATCACGTCCGTAGGATGCGGGCGTCGGTCTGCGTGCTCGGACCCCTCCTCGCCCGCCGCGGGAAGGCGAAGGTCTCTCTCCCGGGCGGTTGCGTCTTCGGCGTGCGCCCCATCGACCTTCACCTCAAGGGCCTTCGCGCGCTGGGAGCGCAGATCCGGATCCACCACGGCTACGTCGAGGCCGAGGCCCGGAGGCTTCGCGGCGCGACGATCTACCTCGGCGGGCCGTTCGGCTCGAGCGTCCTGGGCACGGCCAACGTGATGATGGCCGCGGTGCTCGCCGAGGGACGGACGTTGATCGAGTCCGCCGCCTGCGAGCCGGAGATCGTGGATCTCGCGGAGTTCCTCGTCAAGATGGGGGCGCGGATCCGGGGCATCGGCACGCCGCGGCTCGAGATCGAGGGCGTGCGGGAGCTCGGAGGCGCCGAGCACTCGATCATCCCCGATCGGATCGAGGCGGGGACCTTCCTCATCGCGGGCGCCATCACGCGCGGCGATGTCGTCGTGAAGGGAGCGCGGATCGACCACCTGACGGCGGTGGCGGACGTTCTCCACAGCGCCGGCCTCTACATCTCCGCGGAGAACGACGCGGTGCGCATCCACGCCAACGGCAAGATCCAGCCGGTGGATGTCACGACGCTGCCGTATCCTGGCTTTCCGACCGACCTCCAGGCGCAGATGATCGCGCTCCTGTGCTGCGCGGACGGAATCAGCGTCGTCACGGAGAAGATCTACCCCGACCGATTCATCCACATCTCCGAGCTGGGCCGCATGGGCGCGAACATCCGCAAGGAGGGCCCCAGCGCCATCGTCATCGGAGTGCGCGAGCTCAGCGGCGCTCCGGTGATGGCCTCCGACCTGCGCGCGAGCGCATCCCTGGTCCTCGCAGGCCTCATAGCCACCGGGGAGACCGAGATTCACCGCGTCTATCACATCGATCGCGGCTACGAGAAGATCGAGGATCGGCTGCAGAGCCTCGGCGCCAAGATCCAGCGCGTCACGGAGGAGTGAAGGGCCGCCCGCGGCTGCCGCCCGCCTGCGCCGCGCGTTGCCCGCGGGGGAGCGTTGGGGGGCAGTAGGCGCCGCGGTGGATGCGCGCAGAAGCCGCGGAAGCGCGGCGCGGAGAGCGCTGCGAGAGCAGCCGCCTCGCGCCCTGCTCAACCGCGCCGCGGATCCTCTGCGGCGGGCTCGCCCCTGCGCGCGAGAGCTCGCAGCAGAGCGGCGCGGATTTCTCCGGTGGCCGTCTTCGATCGCTCGACGATCTCCCGCGCGACGTCTTCGCCCTCCATGCGGCCGAGCACTCCGGCGGCGCCCTCGCGGATCGCCGGGCTTCCCTCATCGAGCGCGTCGATGAGAGCGGCGGCTGCCCCGGCAGTCCCCAGCGTCTCGAGCGCGCGGAGCGCAGCCGCGCGCACAGCGGCGTCGTCGTGATGGAGCCGCGAGGCCGCGAGCGCAGCCGCCTGCGGCTCGTCGCGCCGGGCGAGGATCGCGAGCAGCTCGACCTGCATCGCCGGAGCGGCCTTCTCGAGGCGAGCCTTCAGCGTCGGGACCGCGAGCGGCCCGCGCAGCCTTGCGAGCGACGAGCGCGCCGCCGCGCGGACCTGCGGATCTTCATGGTCCAGCGCCGCGATGATCCTCTCCGGCGCGAAGCGGCGGCCGGCGTGGCTCAGGAGCACGATCGCGGAGCACGTTTCCTCGCGGGTCGCCGCGACGTCGAGAAGCTCGCAGCCGAAGTCGGACGCGGCGCCGACCTCGCCGCTCGAGATGAATGCCTTGCCGACGTTCATCATCGAGTCCCAGACGCGGCGGCGCTCGCGCGGCTTCTCCTCCTCGGGGCCCGGCAGCGCGCTCCAGAAGAGGTGCACGTAGGCGTAGCTCATCGGACTGTTCGCTAGCGCCTCGAGCGCCGCGAGTCGCACTTCCACCGGCTCGGCGCTCTCCGCCTCGCCGGCGAGGGCCTGCGCGGCCGCATCGTCGTCCTTGTGGCCGAGGGCGTTGATGATGGCGATCCGCCGCGCGGCCGGCCGGCCGCTCGCATCTCCCAGCGCATCGCAGAGCGTCCGCGCCGCCGCTGGATCCGGGATCATCGCC
>JAFGKN010000238.1 GCA_016928605.1 Planctomycetota bacterium
CCGGCTCCGCCGCTGGCCTCGGCCTCAGCAAG
Organism: Planctomycetota bacterium; assembly: GCA_016928605.1. Classification (GTDB taxonomy): domain Bacteria; phylum Planctomycetota; class UBA8108; order UBA8108; family UBA8108; genus JAFGKN01. The sequence continues at coordinate 33 of JAFGKN010000238.1, forward strand.
TCGCCAGAGGCTAAGGAGTTCGGACACCGGCCAGCCTTTGGCCGCCAGAGCGCTCCGGCCAGCCCATGGCCGCCCGGCGCAATCCGCGCGCGCAGTCCTTGGATCCGCCCGGCCTCCCTCGAGGCGAATCCCTTGCAGCAGACCCTCTTCCAGAGAAGCTGCGCGCACACGACGGCCTGCCCGGCCGCGTCGAGCGAAACGTCTCCGCGCGAGGTCGAGCAGCGTGCATCGCGGCGAGGGGAGAGAGACAGAAGCAGAGCAACGCCCCGGTCAACGGTAGGGATTCGACGCGGGCGACGCGAGGAAGGAGCTGCTCGCTTCCTCCTCCGCCCTTCGCTTGCACTCGATGCACTGCGTGGCGAAGGGAAGCGCTTCGAGCCTCGCCGAGGCGATTTCCCCGCCGCAATCCTCGCAGATGCCATACGTGCCTTCGTCGATCTTCTTGAGGGCGGTTTCGATCTGGACGATCTGGGTCGCTTCGATGTCCATGATCTCGCAAAGCGAGTCTGTGCCGTCCGCGTCCGTCGCCAGATCCTCTATGTCGGAGCCGCTGCCCTTGTCCGGCGACTCCAGCTCGCTCAGCTCCGCCTGCATGTGGCGGCTGATCTGCGCCTGCTTGTCGCGCAGATAGCGGCGGATCTTCTCGATCTGCCGGGGAGTCAGCTTGCGTGCGCGAGGCGCAGCCTTCCGGCCTTTGGCGCTCGACGCCTCTCCACCCTCGCCGGGCGCTGCCAGCGCTGCGTTGGAGTCTGCCTGCGCGTTCGTCTTACGTGCCGCGCTCTTACCCGCCTCGCTCTTCCGGCCGGACCTCGTCCGCCGCTCCGCCTTCTTGAGCGTCTTCGTCCCTGTGGCTCGCTTCTGGGAGGAAGTCATCTTGCCCCCCTTGGTGCGAGAGGGCTTCTTCTTCGACGAGCGCTTCTTCGTCGCCGCAGCAGCCTTCGTCTTGCTTGAGGCTGTCGTCTTTTTCTTCGGGGCAGAAGACTTCCGAGACGTCTTCTGGCCTGACTTCGAGCTGGTTGTCTTGGCCGGCATCGGTCAGTCCGTGCTCCTCACACTCTCCCCCGAGTCAGGCTTCCCGTCGACGGGTCGCAGGGTCAGAGCTGCCGAACCAGCGGAGGAGTTCGACCTGGCGCGGCGATTCCTGGAGGCTCTGACCCCCGGTCAAAGGTGAAGAATTATAGGGTGTGCCGGACGTGCTTGCAAGAAGTTTGGAAGCATAGGAGACATTGGTACTTGAATGCGCGGGCGATCCCCCTCAGGGCAGGGTCCTCACGAGGCCGCACGCGGCCCGAGGGAGGCTGTGGCGGCTCGCCTTCTGTCCGGCCCGCCAGCTCCATCCTCGGGACGAGCGCGGGCGGGGAGGTTACAGGACCCTGCGGCTCCGCCGGCGGACGACCGGATCGGGTTCTGCCCGCAGGCTCGCGCTTCGAGTCGAGAGGGTATTCCCTTGACTCGGGTGACAGCGGGATGTTGTCGTGATCGCGTACCAGCGCGTGCTCGAAAACGACTGGCCCATGGATGGTCGCCCGGCTCGCCGAGATGGCTCTACGAGCTACAAGACAGGCTCGGCCCGGGCATGACGCGGGGCGATCGAGCCCCCGGCGCGCAGGGAGTCCCTGAGTCAAAGGAGTGGAGTCCGTGGCTAGCTTCAAGGGCAAGGCCGTCATCGGGCAGTCGGGAGGCCCGACGTGTGTCATCAACCAGACGCTCGTCGGCGCCCTCCTCGAGGCGGGCCACCATCCGGAGATCCAGGCTTTCTACGGCGCCCGCCACGGTGTCCATGGGATGCTCCAGGAGGACTTCATCGATCTTCGCGCGGAGAGCAGCGACACCCTCGAGGCGGTCGCACGAACGCCTTCGGCAGCCCTCGGGTCGGTGAGGAAGAGGCCGACCGAAGAAGATTGCCAGCGGCTCATCGAGGTCTTCCGGTCCCGCGACATCCGCTACTTCTTCTACATCGGAGGGAACGACAGCGCCGAGACGGCGGACATCGTCTCCAAGCGGGCCAGGGAAACCGCCTACGAGCTGCGGGTCGTCCATCTTCCCAAGACGATCGACAATGACCTCCGGGTGACGGATCACTGTCCGGGCTACGGAAGCGCCGCTCGGTTCGTGGCCCTGGCCCTCATGGGCGATACTCTCGACAACAGGGCCCTCGCAGGCGTCAAGATCGACGTGATCATGGGCAGGCACGCTGGCTTCCTGACCGCGGCTTCCGCGCTCGGCCGGAGGGACGAGGACGATGGCCCCCACCTCATCTACCTCCCGGAGATCCCGTTCGATCTCGATCGTTTCCTCGGCGACGTCGAGCGAGTCCTGCGGCTTCACGGGCGCTGCGTCGTCGCGGTCTCCGAGGGGATCGCCGGGCCCGACGGGAAGCCCGTCTTCCAGTGCGGAGAGACGGACGCGCACGGCAACGTCCAGCTCTCGGGGAGCGGAGCCCTCGGGGACTTCCTCGCCGCCCCTGTCCGGAGCCGGCTCGGCGTGAAGCGGGTTCGCGCGGACACCTTCGGCTACCTGCAGCGCTGCTTTCCCACCATCGTCTCTCCCATCGACGCGGCCGAGTCGCGCGCGATCGGCGCGTTCGCCGTCCGCGAGATCGTCCGGGGCGACAGGGAGAGCGGGTCGGCGGCCATCCGCCGTCTCGGCAGCGGGAAGGACTACTCCTGCGAGTTCTTCTTCACCGAGCTGTCCAGCGTCGCCCGCGAGACGAGGCCCCTCGGCAAGGAGTTCATCGCGCCCGCGGGCAACGATGTCACTCCAGCGTTCATCGATTATGCCCTTCCCCTGATCGGTGAGCTGCCCACGCTCGGGCGCCTCCGAGCGCGCCGGGTCTCCTTCGGGAGCACCGCCTCGTGAGCGCGGCCGCAGAGGCCGCCGGAGCGGAGCCGATCGATGCTCCAGCCACCTGGTGGGGTCGCGTGCGGCACCTCGGCCCCGGCCTCATCGTCACCGGGTCGATCGTCGGATCCGGAGAGCTGATCATGACCACCAAGGCCGGCTCGGAGGCCGGCTTCGTCCTGCTCTGGCTGGTCATCATCGGCTGCGTCATCAAGGTCTTCGTCCAGATAGAGCTCGGCCGTCATGCCCTCGTCTCGGGCGAGACGACGCTCGAGGCTCTCGACCGCCTCCCCGGCCCCCGCTGCATCGTCTCCTGGATCCTCTGGCTCTGGCTCGTCATGTACGTCTGCCTGGTGATCCAGGTCTCCGGCGTCGCGGGATCCCTGGCGGAGGTCTTCACTCTCCCGTTCCCCGACTCGCCCGTCGAGCTCTGGATCGTCCTCGCCACGCTCGCCGTCATAGCCCTTCTCGTCTGGGGCCGCTACCGGATGGTGGAGAGGGTTTCGACAGCGATGGTCTTTCTCTTCACCGCGAGCACGCTGCTCGCAGTCGTCCTGCTCCAGTGGACCGACTCTCGCCTCACGCCGGAAGATATCGCCGAGGGCCTGAGCTTTCGCCTCGCGCACAGGGATGGGGAGTGGGTCGACTTCACGGTCGCGTTCGCCGCGTTCGGCATCACGGGCGTGGGCGCGTCGGAGCTGATCTACTATCCCTACTGGTGCATAGAAAAGGGCTACGCCCGCCTGGCGGGCCCCCGTGAGGACACGGAGAAGTGGCGGCAGAGGGCCCGAGGGTGGATCTCCGTTCTCTACATGGACGCCTGGCTCTCCCTCTGCGTCTACACCCTGGCGACGGTGGCGTTCTACCTGCTCGGCGCCGCCGTGCTCCATGGCCAGCAGATTCCCGTGGCGGACCAGCAGCTGATCGAAAGCCTCTCTCACATGTATCTCACGAGCTTCGGCCGGTGGGGATTCGACCTCTTTCTCTTCGGCGCCTTCTTCGTTCTCTTCTCCACCTACTTCGTCGCCACTGCCTCCAACGCTCGACTCTTCGCTGACGCCCTGGCGGTCTTTCGCGTGGCGCGCCTTCCCACGCAGGAGGCGCGCCGGTTCACGGTAAAGCTGGCCTGCATCGCTCTCCCGCTCCTCTCCATGCTCTTCTTTCTCGGCGTGGGGAAGCCGGTGAGCCTGGTGATGGTCGGAGGTGTCGCTCAGGCCGCGATGCTGCCGCTCCTGGCGGGGGCGGCGCTCTACCTCCGGTATCGGAGAAGCGAGCCCGCGCTCAGGCCCGGGAAGATCTTCACCGCGGGGCTCTGGCTGGCGCTGTCAGCGATGGTTCTGATCGCCGCGTTCGAGCTCTTCCAGCGGATCGCACCGCTCTTGGTGCGGTGAAGTCGCGGCGCTCTCGCGCTCGCCGCTCCTCTCGAGCGAGGATCTCGCAGATGCAGAGGCCTTGCTGGTCCCGAAGGCATCTCGTCGCCGCCGGGTCACGAGAGATCGTCATCGCACCGCGACAACCGCAGCAACGCCAGCCATCCCCCCGCCATCAGCCCTCGAGAATCTTCAGGGCTTCCTCGCGATACGAGTCCATGACGTAGGGGATGCCCGTGACCTTCGCGCATTCCTCTGTCAGGCTCATCAGATCGTTGCGCGCGATGCTGCGTATGTCGAAGCAACGCGCCCCCGCCATGATCTGCTGTAGGCCGACCCTCAGCTTGTCGCAGTAGCTGAAGATGCCGATGGCGCCGAGGGGGATGTTTTTCATCTCGCTCGACCCGACGATCTCCGCCACCTGGTTGTAGCAGATGAAGATCTCCTCGGGAGTGCTTCCATGCTCCCGAACGTTTTTCGGCAGCTGCCCCTCCTTGAGCCAGCGCTCCGTGTTCTTTCCCACCATGCCGGGGATCATCAGCGCGCGGCCCATGCAGACGGCCTTGACGAAGGGAGATCCCAGCGCCAGCGCCTTGAAGATGGCGTCCTCGCTCGCAAAGCCGCCGGCGAACGCCAGGTCGGGAACTCGCTCCCCCTTCCCCTGCAAGATCCGGCCGAACTCCGTAGCGGCCGAGTGGAGGTAGATCGAAGGAACGCCCCACTCCTCCATCATCCTCCACGGGCTCATCCCGGTTCCGCCCGGCGCGCCGTCGATCGTGAGAAGATCGATCTTCGCCCGCGCCGACCACTTGATCGCCATCGCGAGCTCGCGCAGGCCGTAGGCGCCCGTCTTGAGGGTGATGCGCCGGTAGCCGAGACCCCGCAGCCGCTCGACCTCCCGATAAAAGCTCTCCTCCTCGACGAATCCGAGACGGCTATGCCGCTCGAATTCCTTGAGAGCTCCGCTCTGGAAGGCCATCTGACTGACCGGACTGGAAGGGTCGGGAGTCACGATGTATCCGCGCTTCTGGAGATCGAGGGCACGCTCGAGCGAATTGACTTTGATCTCTCCTCCGATGCACTTCGCGCCCTGGCCCCACTTGAGCTCGATGGTCTCGATGCCGTGCTTCTGGAGCACGTACTCGGCCACGCCGAGGCGAGTGTCCTCGACGTTCATCTGGATCAGGATCTCGCCCCAGCCCTGGTGGTAGCGGCGGTACGACTCGATGCGCCGATCCATGTCCGGCGCCTTGACGACCCTGCTCTTGCTGTCGAGCTCGAGCTCCGGATCGACGCCGCACACGTTCTCACCGCACACGATGGTGACTCCGCTGATGGCGGCGCCGATCGCGAAGTGCTCCCAGTTCCTCCGGGCGATCTCGGTCGATCCCAGCGCTCCCGTGAACACCGGGAGCTTCATCTTGGTCTTCCGCTCCCAGCCGTAGCCCGTCTCGGTGGAGACATCGGGAAAGCGCGCGCTGTCCGGGCCGGCATCCACGCCCTCGGGAAGCCCGCGAGCACCCAGCGCGTAGCCATGGATGTTGAGGTGCGAGTAATCGACCGGGTAGTCCTTGTCACCGCCGGCCGTGACGCTGCCGAACGGCCCGGGATAGAGAAGCTCCCGGCCTCGAAAGGTCGCCTGGAACACCTCGCAGTTTCCGGTGCAGCCGTCGACGCACCGCGCACAGAGTCCGCTCATGGGAACGACGCTCCGCGAGCGGTTCACCGTCCGCGTCGCATCGCTGGCGTTGGGTCGCTGAAGATTCACGTTGTTCCCTTTCTC
>JAFGKN010000239.1 GCA_016928605.1 Planctomycetota bacterium
ATGGCTCCAGAAAGCAGCCATGAACCTCTCCATCAAGAACGTGCCGGAAGAGACCGTGAGACGGCTCCGCGAGCGGGCGAAGGCGCACCACCGCTCTGTCCAAGGCGAGCTGCTGGCGATCCTGGAGAAAGCGCTCGAGGCGCGTCCCCTGAGCCTGCGCGAGGCCCGCGAGCGGCTCGCCAGCCTGCGCCTCACCACGCCCGAGGAGTCGTCGGCGATGGTCCGCGAGGACCGCGATGCCCGGTGAGGTCGCCGACGCCAGCGTGCTCGGCGCCTTCCTGTTCCAGGAGCCGCGGGCGGAGGAGGCCGCTTCGCTTCTCGAGCGCGCGGAGCTCTTCGAACCCGAGCTGCTCGCCTACGAGCTGGCCAGCATCGCGCGCAAGAAAGCGCTCCGGCACCCGGAGCTCCGGCCGAGGATCCGCGAGGCGCTCGAGGTGGGGCTCTCTCTCGACATCCGCTGGGTCCGAGTCGACCAGCCCGCCGTCGTCGAGCTGGCTCTCGATGCCGGGCTCACGACGTACGACGCGAGCTACCTCCACGTGGCGAGGACGCTGGGGATCCCCCTCGTCACCTTCGACGATCGCCTGCGCGCCGCCAGCGAGCGCTGAGCTCGGCGGTGCTCGACCTGGGCAGGCCCCGACCTGGGACCCGATCGCGGGGGCCGGGGGCGCGGTGTCCGCCTGCACCCGATGCCGCACCCTGCCCGCTCGGTGGTGCGGGCCGCGGCGCCTCGCTCCGCTTCCTGTCGCGCAGTTTCCGCCTACATCATCGACTGAGGATCGACGTCGACCGCGACGTCCACGCTGCGGCGCGAGGCGAGATCCTTCTCGCAGGCTCGCAGGAGCGCCTGGAGCGGCGCCGCCTTCTTCGCCTTGAGGAGGATCTGCTTGCGGTGGCGGTTCTGGATCTTCGCGATCGGCGACGGTGCGGGGCCCAGCACCTGGCAGCCTTCGGCTGCGCTTTCCCTGAGGCGCCGCCCGATGCGCGCGGCTTCCTTCTTCAGCTTCTCCTCGTCCTCGCTCGCCAGTACGATCTTGACCAGGCGGCCGAAGGGAGGATAGCCCAACGGCCTCCTCCTCTCGAGCTCCTGGTTGCAGAAGCCGCGGTAGTCGGCGCTCGCGGCGCAGCGGACCGCATAATGGTCCGGAAAGAACGTCTGCACGATCACGCGCCCGCGCTTCGCGCCCCGCCCGGCACGGCCCGCCATCTGGGTGATGAGCTGGAAGGTCCGCTCGGCGGCTCGGAAGTCGGGGAAGCTGAGGCCGGTGTCGGCGAGGAGGATGCCGACGAGGCTCACGCGGGGAAAGTCGTGGCCCTTGGCGAGCATCTGGGTGCCGACGAGCATGTCGTAGTCTCCGCGCGCGAAGCCGGCGAGCGTTGTGCGGAGCTTGCGATGCGTCGTGATCACATCGCGGTCGAGCCGGGCGATCCTAGCCTCCGGATACCTCTTCTTCAGCGCATCGAAGACTCTTTCGGTGCCGACCCCGCTCTTGCGCGGTCCGGGCATCAAGCACTCCGGGCACGCCGCCGGGATCTCGCGCCCGAGCCCGCAGTAGTGGCAGCGCGCGATGTTCTCGCCCCGGTGGAAGGTGAGCGTCACGTCACACTGGTCGCACTTCATGACGAACCCGCAGCGGACGCAGTGGAGGTACGTCGCGAATCCCCGGCGGTTGAGGTAGATCAGCATCTGCTCCCGGTCCTGGAGCTGCCTGCGGATCAGGTAGTCGAGCTGATCCGTCACGAGCCCGCTCCCGTCGCTCCGGTAGAAGCTTCCGTCGAGGGGGGAGATCACCACGGCGGGCAGGTCGTGGGGGGTGGCCCGCGAGGGGAGCTCGACGAGCTCGTATTTGCCGTTCCGCGCGTTGTGGGTCGACTCGAGCGACGGCGTCGCCGATCCGAGGACCACGGGGATCGACAGCATGCGGCCTCGGACGACCGCGACATCCCGCGCGTGGTATCGCGGCGAGGACTCCTGCTTGTAGCTGGACTCGTGCTCCTCGTCGACGATGATCAGCCGCAGGTCCGGGATCGGCGCGAACACAGCGGACCGCGCGCCGATGACCAGGCGCGCCTTGCCCTCCTGGATCTCGCGCCACTGCCCCGTCCGCTCCGCCGGCGAGAGCATGCTGTGGAGGACGGCGATCGACGCGGCGGGGAGGCCTTGCCGGAACCTCATGACGGTCTGCGGCGTGAGCGAGATCTCGGGCACCAGGACCAGCCCGCGGCCCCCTGCCTCGAGCACGTCACGGAGGACGCGGAGGTAGATCTCGGTCTTCCCGCTCCCCGTGATGCCGTGGAGGAGGATTGCCCGGAACGCGCGCGCCTCACGCGCACGGCGGAGGATCTCAAGAGCTCTCACCTGATGCTCGTTCAGCTCGTGCTCGACGCGGGTCTCGAAGCACGAGAGGCCATCGCCGAAGGGATCCGGGCGGTCCTGCCGCTCCTCCTCGCGGATCCATCCATCGCCGAGAAGGCGGCGGAGGACCTCCGCCGTGGTGGGGATCCCGGCGATGACATCCGCCCGCGGGCGCGGGCCGGGGCTCGCGGCGAAGAACTCGAGCGCGCGGGCCCTCGCGGGCGCGCGCTGACGGATCCGGTCCGCCTCGATTCGCAGCAGCTCGGCGGGCCGCTGGGCCGCGATCCGCTTCACCGTCCGCTCCGGCCTGCCCGAGCGGATGGAGGGGGGCAGGGCGGCCTCGAGGACCTCACCCCAGTTCGCGCGGTAGTAGTCCGCGATCCACCGGGTCAACTCGAGGAGGTGGTCATCGAAGCGGCAGTCGGGGTGGAGGATCCGGCGGATCGGCTTGAGGCGCGGCACGTCGCTCGTCTCCGGGAAGCCGACGCAGACCCCCGTCGTGAGGCGGGGACCGAAGGGGATCAGCACGCGATGGCCCCGCTCGAGCCGTGCCTCGAGATCTGAGGGCACTTCGTAGTGGAACGAGCGCGAGAGCGGCGCGTTGACGGCGATCTCCGCGATCCTCGAGATCATCGACACGTCCCTCCTCGTCTACTCTCGGGGGCTCCCCATGATTTCAGCGTAGTACTCCTCGTAGCGACCGACCGCCTGCTCCAGCGGGAAGACTTCGACCGCTCGCCTGCGAACGGTGCGGCGCAACTCCTCGAACGTCCGTGTGTCGCGCAGGAGGCGGACGGCCACATCCGCCATGCAGCGGTAGTCCCCCACCTCGCAGAGGAAGCCCGAGACGCCGTGCTCGATCAGCTCGGGAACGCCTCCTGTCCGCGTGGAGATGACGGGGACTCCGCATGCCATCGCCTCGAGAGCGGCGAGGCCGAAGCTCTCGTACTCGCTCGGCAAGAGGAAGATGTCGAGCTGGGGGAGCACCTCCTCCACCCTGTGCACCGCGCCGAGGAAACGCACATGGTCCTGTATGCCGAGCTCGGCCGACAGGCCGCGCGCGCCCTCGAGACACGCGCCGGTCCCCATCATGAGGAGGCGCGCGGGGATCTGTCTGTGGATCAGGTGGAACGTGCGCACCACGTCATGGATGCGCTTCACGCGGCGGAAGTTCGAGAGGTGCCCGACGAGGAACTCGCCCGGAAGGCCGTAGTGCAGCCGCTTCTCTTCGCTCCGCCTGCCCGGATGGAAGATGCTGGTGTCGATGAAG
>JAFGKN010000240.1 GCA_016928605.1 Planctomycetota bacterium
ACGATCAGGTCAAGCCGGTGCTTCCCGACGGGCTGGCCATCGTAGAAGACAACGACCTCCGGCTGGCGGAGAAACCGGAGGTTCCGTCTGCCCATCTCAACCATCAGCGCCTTCTCGTAGATGGATTCGAGGAACCCTGGGCCGAGCTTTCGTTGCACCTCGATGGCGGCGCCGATGATGGCTTCTGTGATCTCTTCGTGCTCAAGCATCCCGCGGGCTCGATCTCTTGCCAGAGAATGGGTGACAACGGCGTCGCTTGTGAGGCCACGCTTTCCTGCTTTCCTCCATTCCTGCTTTCCTTATGATGCCCACCGCGGCAACCGACCGCCCTTCGTGCCTTTTGCGCGCCGCGCGACAACTTTCGGAAGTAGTAGATCAGACGCTCAGGTGGCCGAGAGCGAGAAGCCCGTAGAAGGTGTACTCCGCGTCGAGGCGCGTCTCTGCCCAGTGCGCGTAGAAGGATCCTCGGCTCGACCAGAGCTGATCGATGAAGTCGAGGCACGGCTCGCGGATCGAGTCGAGAGGAGCCTCGAGTCCGGAGAGCGCGTGGATGACCGTCGCCGTCGAGAGGAGGTCCGGCAGCGGAGCGCCGGGCGCGGCGAGGAATCCTCCGCGCGGGTGGGCGCGGGCGAGCAGCCACTCCGCCACGCCCTGGGGGCAGGGCGCGCCGAGGTGGCGGAGGAGACAGACAGCGGCCGCAGTGGCGGGCGCGGTGCCCTGCGGGAGGCGCGGCTCGTTCGCGTACCCTCCGTCCGCCGCGCGCAGGGAGGCGACGCAGTCGAGCGCGCGAGCCGGCTCCGGCATCTCCATCCCCAGGTCTTGATAGGCGCCCAGCGCCAGGAAGCATCCGTAGACCGTGCCGCGCGGGCGGCCGCCCTCGTTGTGATAGCCCCCGTCGAGCGATCGAAAGGTCTCGAGGCGGCGCGCCGCCCATTCGCGCTGCGCGGCGGAGAGCACGCCTGCGGACAGAGCGGCGTGGCACCGGGCCAGACAGGCGAGGTGGACCAGATCGAGATCGGAGGATCCGGCGAACCGCCGGGCGTAGGCGGCCGCGAGCGCGGGCGTCTCCGCGCCGATGGCCCGCAGAGAGTCGAGGCCGAAGACGGTGTAGTAGAGATCGGAGGCCCCTTCGCGGCCGCGGAATCCACCGTCTTCGTCGACCTGTCCCAGCAGGAATTCGCGGACGATCTCGCTCGAGTCACGCAGCAGGCGGGGAGCCAGCCTCGCGACCTGCAGCATTTCGAGCCTCAAACTCATCGCACCAGCCCTGGATCTGGGCATCGCCGAAGACCTTCCCGATCACGCGGCGCAGGAGTCCCTTCAGGTTGGGGCTCTCGACATCCCAGAGGGCGCGGACCGCTTCCTTCTTGTAGGCCTCCATCAGCTCGCGCGATCGCTTGACCGCGCCGAGGCGCTCGAGCATCTTCCGCAGCCTCGCCACCGTGACTCCCTCGGGCATGCGGCGGTTCCAGACCGATGCGAGGATCTCCTTCTCCTCGGTGCCCGGCCGGGCGCGCTCGTGTCCGATCGCCAGGGGTAGAGTCGGCCGCAGAGCGATGAGATCGCTCGGATCCTGGCAGTCGGACAGATCGCCGAGGTCGTCGCGGATCTGGTAGGCGACGCCGAGCGCCTGCGAGTAGCGCTCCACGAGCGAGCGGATTGTCTCCGCGCGTCCCCGCAGACCCTCCTTTCGGCTGGCGTAGAGCACGCCGAGGCTCAAGGCCACCTCGAAGGCCGGAGACGTCTTCTGGCGGAAGATGTCGAGAACGTTGCGCGACGAGAGAGGCCTCGGCCGAGCCGCCCAGCAGAGCTCGGCGCCCTGGCCGAGCGACAGCAGGCGATGGCCCCTCGCGGCCACGCGGATCATCTCGCTGCGGATCTCGGCCGGCGCGCTCGACTCCGAGAGGAGCCGGTAGCCTTCGCCCAGCAGGAAGTCGCCGGCGTTCAGCGCCACCGGCACCCCGTGGCGGCGGTGGAGAGTCTCCTCCCCGTAGCGCATCTCGTCCTCGTCCTCGATGTCGTCGTGCACGAGAGACGCCTTGTGGAAGCACTCCACGGCGACGGCGATCTTCCGCAGATCCGCCGGGATCTCGCTCGAGGGATCCTCCTGGAGGGCCTGGTGGACGGCGACGGTCAGGAACGGGCGCCAGCGCTTGCCGGCCCGTGCCATCCACTCGTGGCCGATCCTCTCGGTCTCGCTCTCGGGCTCGCCGAGGATCTCGCTCAGCGCCTCGGGGCGGAACCACGTCTCGACGCGATGCCGGAAGTCCTCGAGGTCCAGGCGCCTCGTGCGGTCGTCGCTCGAGAGGTGGATCATCTCCCAGATCCAGTCCTCGTCGACCGCGGTTTCCCGGCAGTCGTCCTGCAGCAGCGGGATGGCGACGCCGGGGATGGCGGCGGCCTCCATGTGGGGAAAGGCGCGCTCGAGGACGTTCATGCAGCTCACGCCGATGATCGCATCGATCTTGCCGGTCTCGATGATCGCCATCACGATCGGCGAGCCCTCCGCGACGAGGACGGCGTAGCCCAGCTTCTCGGCTGCGGTCTGGATCTCGTGGATGGGGCAGCTCCCGCACTTCTTGCAGAGCATCCCGATCTCGTCGAAGGTGGCGGGGCAGGTCTCCTCGACGCGCAGGCACTTGGGAAGGAGAAGCAGCCTCCGCTCGAAGGGGATCGCCGCCAGCGACTCCTTCCACAGCTCGTTGTTGAGGAGTATGGCCGCGTAGTTCACGTAGGCGGAGTCGAGCCCCTCGGCCTCGAGGAACTCCCTCGAGATCCCGCGCAGCTCCTCCATGGAAACAGGGGGGACGAGAGTGCGAGCCTGGACGTACCGGCCGGCCGCGCGGAGCATGGCTTCCCGCTCCCGTCGGGTGGAGGGGACGCCGGCCTGCGGCGCCCGCGCCGCTCGCAGGGGGACGGGCTTGGGGCTTCTCGGCGGGGAGGGGCTGGACAATGGCTCTTCTCCGTGGGCTCCCCGCGGGGAGCCGCTGACTGGTCGGTGGCAGTATTCTAACTCACGTTCAGCTGCCTCATCCCGGTCTTTTTTGCCGCGAGCGGCTCGCGGAGGCGATGCGGCGCCGGTTCCTGCGGAAGTTGGCGCGCCAGGAGAGGATCTCCAGGCGGCCCAGCGACTGGACGAGGAGCCGCCTCAGAAGACCGACGCCTCCGGCTTTCTGGTTGTCCCAGTAGAGGCGGGGGACCCAGCGGAAGTTGATCTCGTAGCAGGTCGTGTAGAGCTCCAGGTGGTCGCGCCGCATGTCCGCCAGAGCGAACGGGCGGCCGCCGCGGGGATGGTCCTCGAGCACCGGCTCGTGGAAGATCGGAAAGACGACCGCCCTCTGCGCGGCGAGCTGCTTCACGAGCCGGATCGTCCGGGCCACGTCCTCCGGAGTCTCGCCCGGAAGGCCGAGGATGACGCTGAAGACGGGGAAGAATCCGGCGCGGGTCATCCGCTCGCCCACCTCCTTCACCATGTCCTCCCAGTCGTCGGGGTCGAAGGGGGCGATCTTGCCGGGTCCGTTGGCCTCCACGAGGCGTCCGTTCGCGCTTTCCACGCCCATGTTGACCCAGAGGTACCGCGCCGGGCTGTCCCAGGCCAGAAGCCTCCGGACCTCGCCGAGCTGATCGTCATCGAGCTGCAGGATGGTCGAGATGTTCGCGTGGTCGATCTGCAGGAAGGAGAGCCCGCGGATCCTGCGCATCTCGGTGAGGAGCGAGTGGAGGGCATCGAACCGCGGGCTCGTCCCCCGGCCTCCGTAGCGGAAGAAGTCCTCGCTGCCGCTCACGACGGCCGTCACTCCCCCGGCCACGTTCGCCTCGATGTCGGCGATGATCGTGTCGACCGGGAGATGGCTCATCTTCTTCGCGGCCATGGTGCAGAAGGCGCAGCCCTTGCCGCAGCCGCGGGATGTCTCGATCACCCCCAGCAGCGAAGGGGCGCGGATGGGCCGGATGGCCTCGTGCGCTGTCTGCTCCTCGCGGACCAGCGGTTCGACCTCGCGGCCCTCCAGGAGGTCGATGACCATCCGCGGCCCGCGCTTCTCGAAGTAGCCATCGAAGATGACGTCGATGCCCTGGCGGCGGGCCGTCTCGAGGTCGCGCGCCCACTGCCACGCGCCCGCTCCTCCCGCGAGGAGGCGGAAGCCGTGCCTCGTCTTCGCCTCGCCGATCTGCTCCATCATCCGGCGCGTCCAGCAGCTCGTGTAGAGCTCGCCCTTCCAGAAGCTGGTCGTCGTCGTGTTGCTCATGCCGCGTCCCAGGGGGTCGCTCGAGCTGACGAGGACGAGCCGCGTCCAGGGACCGAGGAGGCGGGGGAGGGTCTCGGGCGTCGCGCAGACGACGTCTTCCGGGCCCAGCGATGTCTCGGCGAGAAGCGATGACTCGATGCGCCGCAGGCCGAGGGGGGCGATCCGGGCCCGTCCTGCGCGGTCGGCCGGCGCCGGGGGGGAGATGATGCGGCGCATGGCCCACTCGGGGACCTGGGTCGTCTGCATCGTGGCGAAGATCCCCTCGAAGAGGATCCTGTACTCGGCGCTCAGCGTGCGGTCGGCGACGAGGACGACGGACGGCTCGAGTCGGGCTTCACTCATCACTCATGCGGCTCCGCGCTCGCGGAGGAGTCGTCTCCCTGTGAGTCCTGCCGGCGGCGGGTTGCCGGCGACTCTCCCCGGTCGCGGAGGGCTCGCTCGGCCGCCTCCCGGGCCTTCCGAGCCTTCTCCTCGATCTCCTCGTAGCTCGGCAGGGCGCCGAGGACCTCCGGGGGGATGTCCAGATCGTTCTGGATCTCCCGCAGGCAGCGCAGCCGCTCCTGGAGAGCCCGCGACTCGTCCCTCTCCCTGGAGAAGCGGCTCTCGGCTCTCCGGTTCCGCTCGCGGAGCAGCCGGTAGATGTTGCCGCCCAGAAGAGTGGAGATGTCGGCCTTCACCACGTCGCGCTCGAGATCGCGGCCCGAGATCTCGGCGCCGTTGATCGGCGCGGCCTTGTACTTGGGGAAGATGATGGCGATCTCGGGACAGACCCTCGAGCAGGCCGGACAGTTCGTCTTGCACTTCTCGGGGTGGACCACGCGTGGACGCGATCGCTCGTCCACTCCGTACACGTCGAACAGACAGAAGCTGAGGCACTGCATGCAGCCCGTGCATCGATCGTAGTCGATCACCGGGAACCACGGCCGCCAGGCAGCGGACTCGCTCGTGCCGCTCTCTCGGCGGATCTGCTCGGCGATGGCCGCGGCGGAGGCGGCATCGAGCCCCTTCAGCGCGCGGATCTCGAGATCGCGCTCAGGATAGCCGGGCGCGGCCTGCAGCCAGCCGCGCCGCAGCTCGGAGATCGAGACATCTCCTTCCCTCCACTCTCCTAGGACCAGTACCGGCCCCGCGTCCCGGTCGAGCCGGGCGCTGTCCAGGGGGCCGCAGCGCACGGCGAAGCCCGCCTCGAGAAGCGCGTGGACGATCTCGAACTTCCTGGAACCGGAGAGCGGCTCGCACTCGGGCCCCTCGTGGAGGACCACCCGCAGAGGGGGGGTGGCGGCGGGGGAGAGGGATCCGGGCGCGCGGCTGGCGCCCGGCTCCTGCGCCGCGACATCGCGGGCGAGCGCGCCGAGGACATCCTCCGCGCTCTCCTCTCGCAGGTTGCTGACATCGAGCTCGGCGGCGCCCAGCGGGATGCCGGCCGCGGAGAGGATCCAGCGGACCGCACGGGGGAAGCAGGCGGCGATCCGGACCGGCCGACGCGCGGTGATGCGGCTCAGCTCGGGGTCGCGCCGCGCGGCCATCCCGCAGAGATCGCTGGCCGCCTCGAAGGGCCGGCCGGACTCCGCCAGGCCCCGGAGCACGCGGTTCTTCACGTCCTCCGGCAGGAGCCGGGCGCCGGCGCAATGGCAGTAGATGACGGGGCTCTCGCGTTTCATGCTGGGTGCTCGCCTGATTCTCCCGGTGACTCCATCCGCGCTCCCGCTGCCGCTTCCTGTGCATCCCCGCTGCCGCTCCCCCGGTTCGGCTTCAGCTTCCGTCCATCGAGTCAGCACCGCCGAGATGCACAGCAGGAGATCGCGCCCCGCAGCCGGGACCTCCGGCCCGCGCTTCCGTCACGATCCTTCCATCCCGGGGCTCTTCCACGGCTCGTCTCTCATCCGGTCGATGGTCTGCTCGAGGAAGGCGATGTAGCCGCGGACGTCCAGCGCGCCGGGATCCGGCTCGCCTTCGACGATCGAGTAGAGCCAGCCCCGCTCGAGCGGATCGCTGCAGATGAGCTCGGGATCCTCCTTCACGAGCGGTTGATGTCCTCCAAACCGGCCCGCCGCGACGCAGTAGATGGTCGATACGGCCTTGAAGCCCTCGATCCAGCCCAGCTCATCGCCCGCGGCGACCGTCTCGCCGGGCTCCACTTCGAAGTCGAACTCGACGATCTCGCCGAGCATGCGCGTGGCGAAGCTCGTCAGGCCGATGCACCAATCTCCAGGCCGGACCTCGTCCAGCCAGAAGTGAGACTCCGTGTACCGGTAGCGCACGGGCAGTCTCGCGGAGAAATGGTGCCGCCGGAAGTGCAGGGTTTCAAGCATCGGATCGGGCATGGGGGTTTCTCCGGCGGGGGGAAGCGTCCGCGGATGGAGCTCCTGCGGGATCGTCGATCTCTCGCGGCCGTCAGCTCGCGCAGCCTTCCTCGCCTTTCCGGCCAGGGGGGAGCGCGCGAAGGCGCCGGACGGCGTCCGCCACGCAGCGCGCCGCTCTCTCCACGTCGTCGCGCGTCGTGAACCGTCCCAGGCCGAAGCGGACGGCGCCCAGCCTCGTCGCGGTCTCGTCCCCGAGGCACTGCAGGACGTACGAGGTGTCGAAGCTGGTCGACGCGCAGGCGGCTCCAGAGGAGACGGCGACCTCGGGGATCTCCGGCAGCAGCCGGTTCACGTCGACGCCCGGAAACGTGACGCTGAGGTTGTTCGGAAGCCGATGCTCCATCGATCCGTTCACGATGGCATCGGGGACCGCGGCGCGGATCCTCTCCAGCAGGAGGTCGCGCAGCACACGTATTCGCTTCGACTCCTCCTCTCTCGCGATCCGGGCGATCTCGCAAGCCATCCCCAGGCCGACGATGCCCGGTACGTTCAGGGTGCCCGAGCGGAGGCCTTGCTCGTGGCCTCCCCCGTCGACGAGCGGCGCGAGCCGGACGCGGGGCCTGCGGCGGCGGACGAACAGGGCGCCGACTCCCTTGGGCCCGCACATCTTGTGCGCGGAGATCGAGAGCAGGTCGACTCCCAGATCCTCGACGCGGCACAGGAGGTACGGCAGGGCCTGCACGGCGTCCGAGTGGAGCCAG
>JAFGKN010000241.1 GCA_016928605.1 Planctomycetota bacterium
AGCCCCCGGCGCGCAGGAGGATCCTCGCCGATGTCTCCCCTTCTTGGCAAATGGATTCTCCCGGCCGGCTTCCTCGCCGGCGCCTCCCCGGCGGAGGATCTCCGGCTCCCGGGGGCTCGGGGCGCTCGCCCACCCCCGCCCGTGGGATCGTTGCGAAGAGCTTGACTCGAGCGCCTCCCTGCCGCGACAATGCTCTCCACGGCAAGAAGTCCGTGTTGGCGAGAGTCTGAATCCATAGCCCCCGGCGAGGAACGTCTACTCCAAGGAAAGGATGCATCGGCCATGTCACGAAAACTGCTGCAGGTCGCCTGTTTCGCGCTGCTCTCCGCGTCGCTCTCCGCTCAGAGCGACGAGTTCGGCGAGTGGATCGATCTCTTCAGCGGCAAGGATCTGACCGGCTGGCAGAACGCCAAGCCGGACGAAGAGCATCACCGCGGCCCGAACCGCTGGGCGGCCGCGGACGGCGCGCTCACCAACACGAAGTGGGGCGGCGAGGGCAACGACGTCTGCACCGAGCGGACGTTCAAGGACTACGAGCTCGAGGTCGAGTACAAGATCCCCAAGGACGGCAACAGCGGCGTCTATCTCCGCGGCCAGATCGAGATCCAGATCTTCGACTCCTTCGGCAAGGAGAAGCTCAGCATGGCCGATGCCGGCGCCATCTACGGCGCGGGATTCCTCCCCCTCAAGAACGTCCAGAAGGCGGCGGGCGAGTGGAACCAGTTCCGCGTCCTCCACATCGGGCACCGCATCACGGTCTGGCACAACGGCGTCCTGATCCAGGACAACGTCTTCCAGAGCGGCCAGACCGGCGGCTCCATGAAGACTCACAAGGGCCGCGAGCTCACGACGGACGAGGGCCCCCTGATGTTCCAGGGGGATCATTCGCAGGTCTGGTACCGCAACATCCGCATCCGCCCGCTCCTCGCAGGCGGCGGGTGGAAGTCCCTTTGGAACGGCGAGGACCTCACGCAGTTTGACGGGCACGGCCGCGACAAGCTCCTCTGGGAGGTGCGCGACAACGCCTTCACCAACACGGCCACCGGCGGAGGAGGCCACGATATCTGGACGAAGGAGTCCCTCGGCAACTTCCTCGCCTACTACTGCTACAAGTCCGACTCGCGCGAGGAGGACTCCGAGGGGCGGAAGATCAGCGACCGCTCCGGCAACAGCGGCTTCTACCTGCGGAACCAGTGGGAGATCCAGGTTCTTTCCCACCAGGAGGCGGATCCCGAGAACAAGCGAGGCAAGCACAGCGACGGGGCGCTCTACTCCCTCTACGCCCCCCTCGTCAAGGCGCGGCACGAGCCGGATCAGTGGAACCACATGTTCGTCAAGGTCGACGGGATGAAGATCTGGATCTGGCAGAACGGCAAGCTAATCCACGACGGACGTGTCTGCGAGACCCGCACCGACAACCATGGCCAGAAGACCCTGGAGTTCTCCAAGGGGCCCTTCAAGCTGCAGGGCGACCACGGCAAGGTCTGGTTCTCGGGGGTCCACGTCAAGCCCCTGCCGGACGACCGGTGAGATCCTTCTGAGAGACGGCGGAGAGACCCCGCGGCGAGAGGCTACTTCCCGCTGACGTCGAGGCAGACGAGCTCTCCCTCGGCGTTGCTGCGGCAGTAGACCCGGCCGCCGACGAGGACCGGCACCGTCCAGCACTGGCCGCTCAGGACGCTGGCGCGCGCCAGCTCCTTGTAGCCGTCCGTCGTCGCCTGCGCCACCAGCAGCTCGCCCTTGTCGAGCATCGCCACGATACGGCCACCGGCGATCATCAGGGAGCCGATGTTCAGCCCCTTCTCTTCCCACTTCACCTCGCCGGTCGCGAACTCCATGCAGGTGAGGCTGCCGCGGCTTCCCTGCTGGCCGTCGAAGCCGTAGAGATGCCCCTTGTAGAGGACGCAGCTGTTGCAGTGGTTGCTCATATCCGTGTTCTTGTAGACGAGCTTTAGACCGCTCGGGCTCGCCTCGAGGAGCGCGCAGCCCGTTCGGTAGCCCGACGAGATGAAGATTTTTCCCTCGTGGAAGATGGGGGAAGCGGCGTTGATGAAGTAGCTGCTCCTGCTGCCCCAGGGGTGGCGGGCCAGTTCCTTGCCGTCCTTTGCGTTGACCAGCACCAGGCCTGTAGCGTTGAAGGAGTTGATGTAGGTCTCGCCGCCGATCCGGCTCGTCGTCGGCGATGAGTACCCAGCCTCGTCATCGCCCGACGACCAGATGAGCTTGCCGGTCGTCTTCTCGAGAGCCAACGTCTTGCCGAGGTCGAGGATCAGCCGCTCGCCGAGGACCAGCGGCGAGCAGGCGAAGCCCCACTTGAAGCGCGTCTGCTTCACTCCGTGCTCCTTGGCCACGTCGACGAACCACTTCACCTTGCCGTCCGCGGCGCCGAGGCAGTAGAGCTGCCCCTCGCGGCTCAGCGTGTAGACGACGTCGCCGTCGACGGTGGGCGTCATGCGGGGGCCCTTGTAGCTGCCGGTGCGGCAGGGGTACGCGTGCCGCCAGATCTCCTTGCCCGTGGCGGCGTCGAGGCACCAGACGATGTCGGTCTCCTGGCCCTCCTCGGGCATGTTGCCCATCGTGTAGACGCGGCCGCCCGCGATCGAGCAGCTCGAGAATCCGATGCCGACCTTCACCCGCCAGAGCTCCTTGGGGCCGCTCGCGGGCCAGTCCACCGTCCATCCCGACTCCTCGGAGATGAGGTCCCGGTCGGGGCCGTGCCACTGCGGCCACTCGGCCTCGGCCGTCGCCGGCTCGGCGGCCTCGAGCTGCAGCAGGGAAACCATGCACAAGGCGGCGATCGCGGCGAGAGTGATTGCTGGCTTCATGGAGATCCACCTCGTCGGGAAAAGGGTTGTCGGAGAAAGGACGTTCGCCGGCGGCAGGCGCGCCGCGGCCGATTTCAGAGCGAGAGCAGGAACTCGATCAGGTCGTCGACCTGCTGTGGGGTGAGGTGCGTCGTCTTTCCGTGCCGGTCCTTCCGGTTGCGGTCGACGAGCAGCTCCCGTAGGTCCACGGCCGAGCCGTCGTGCGAGTAGGGGGCCGTCCGGTAGAGCTCGATGAGCGTCGGAGTGTCGAACTCCGAGTGCCTGTCGAGCGGGCCCCGCGTGCCGACGTCGTGGAGCTTGAGATCCGTGTAGAGCGGCGGCGGGTGGCAGACGGCGCATGCCGTCTCCTCGCTGTGGAAGATGTCCTTGCCCCGCTGTGCGGCCGGCGAGAGCTCGCCCCCCGGGGGCAGGTACGGACTGGGGAGGGGCTTCAGGGAGCGGAGGTACTCGGAGGTCGCCTCCACCGTGTCTCCCTCCGGCTGGCGGAACAGGATGTGGACGAATCCCGCCTCGGTCGCCACCTCCATCGTCGCCCGCACGCCGCGCGACATGGTCGGGGGCGTCTGGTGGCTTAGGAGGAGCGACCGGTTGTTCTTGGGATTCCCCAGCCCGTCGTTGAGCAGGTCCCAGTTGAGGGCGTCGACGCGAGCGTCGTTCGGATGGCAGGTCGCGCAGCTCAGCCAGTGCTGGAAGCAGTACGTGCC
>JAFGKN010000242.1 GCA_016928605.1 Planctomycetota bacterium
GAGCACTCGGATGCCGACGGGATCGTCCTCCCCGATCCGGCCTCGCAGCCGCGCGGCTACCAGTGGCTCGCCATCGCCAGGACCGGCTCGGGCCGGCTCGCGCACCTCGGGTTCCAGAGCGTCTGGTACCGGGGGTACGACCCGGGCCGGTACGCGGCGACGAAGACCTTCGCCATCACCGACCGTCCGGTCTACCGGCCCGAGCAGACCGTCCGGTACAAGATCTGGGTGCGCGGCGTCAGCTACGAGCACGACGGCGGGGCCGAGTTCGCCGGCCAGTCCTTTCGGATCGAGATCCGCGATCCGCGGCGCGAGAAGATCGCCGAGCACGAGCTCAAGGCCGACGCCTACGGCGGCCTCGAGGGCGAGATGGTCCTCGCAGCCGATGCGGCGCTGGGAGTCTACGGGCTCACGGTGCACCAGGGGAAGCGGACCTTCGGCGGCGGCTCCTTCCGCGTGGAGGAGTACAAGAAGCCGGAGTTCGAGGTGACGGTGGATGCGCCGGAGGAGCCCGCCCGCCTCGGCGAGACGATCGAGGCGACCATCCGCGCGCGCTACTACTTCGGATCGCCGGTGACGCAGGCGCGCGTCAAGTACAAGGTGCTCCGTACGGCCCGCATCGAGCGCTGGTTTCCGCCGCGGCCGTGGGACTGGCTCTACGGCTCGGGCTACTGGTGGTCATCGTACGACTACGACTGGTACCCCGGCTTCGACCGGTGGGGCTGCCGCCGGCCCGCCGTCTGGTGGTGGGGGCGCCCATCCGAGCCTCCGGAGGTCATCGCCGCGCAGGAGGTCGACATCGGTCCCGATGGCACCGTGAAGGTGGAGATCGACACCGCGCTCGCGCAGGAGCTGCATCCGGATCAGGACCACACGTACTCCATCACCGCGGAGGTCGTGGATGCATCACGCCGCACGATCGTCGGCGCCGGCAGCGTCGTCGTCGCGCGCCGGCCCTTCGAGGTGCGCGCGTGGGTCGATCGCGGCTACTACCGCGTCGGCGATACCATCCGTGCGAGCTTCGCCGCGCGCCGCGCCGACGGCAAGCCCGTGGCCGCCAAGGGAGCGCTGAAGCTGCTGAAGGTCACGTACGAGAACGGCGAGCCGCTCGAGAGCGAGGTGCAGTCCTGGCCGATCGAGACGGGCGAGGATGGCCATGGGACGCAGGTGATGACGGCCTCGGCGGCGGGGCAGTACCGCCTCTCCTCCAGCCTGACGGATGCGGCCGGGCACGAGATCGAGGGCGCGCACCTCTTCACCATCACGGGAGAGGGATTCGACGGCTCGCAGTTCCGCTTCCATCACCTCGAGCTGGTGCCCGACCGGCTGGAGTACGCCCCCGGCGAGGCCGTGCATCTGCAGGTCAACACCGACCGGGCCGGCGCCGCGGTGCTCCTCTTCGAGCGGCCGGTGAACGGAGTCTACCCGCGGCCCTCGGTCATCCGCCGCCGCGGCAAGAGCTCCATCCACGACATCGCGGTGGCGCGGGGCGACATGCCCAACTTCTTCGTCGAGGCGGTCACCGTGGCCGGCGGCCGCGTGCACACGGAGATCCGCGAGATCCACGTGCCGCCCGAGAAGCGCATCGTCAACGTCGAGGTGGAGCCGTCGGGCGAGGAGTACCGCCCCGGCGAGAAGGCGAGGGTGAAGATCACGCTGCGCGACCTGAGCGGAGAGCCGCTGCGCGGAGCGGCCGTCGTGACGATCTACGACAAGGCCGTCGAGTACATCTCCGGCGGATCGAACGTGCCGGAGATCAAGGCCTTCTTCTGGAAGTGGAGGCGGAGCCACCGGCCGCAGTCGACCAGCAGCCTGGACCGGCGCTCGGCGGGCGTCTACCCGCGCGGAGCGGTCGCCATGGCGAACGTGGGCATCTTCGGCGCCACGGTCGCCGAGGAGATGGATGCCCTGTCGGAGGGCGGCACGCAGGCCGGCATCGGCGGCGGTCGAGGAGGGGCGGATGGGGCGGTCCGGCGAAGCCTGGCGCTGGGCGCGGACGCCGCGCCCGGAGGGCCGCCGGCTCCGGCCGCGGCCATGGCCAAGGGGGAGGCCGCCGGCGGGGCGGCCTTCGGCATGAACGAGGCCGGGGAGGGAGCGCCGGGAGCGGAGGAAGCGCTCGCGCCCGCGGCCGTCCGCACGGAGTTCGCCGACACCGCGCTGTGGGTCGGATCCCTCGAGACGGACGAGCAGGGCTCGGCCGAGGTCGAGCTCGACATGCCGGAGAACCTCACCACGTGGCGGATCAAGGCGTGGGCGATGGGGGAGGGGACGCGCGTCGGCGAGGGAGCCGTCGACGTGGTGACGCGCAAGGACCTCATCCTGCGGATGCAGGCGCCGCGCTTCTTCGTCCAGCGCGACGAGGTCGTGCTCTCGGCCAACGTCCACAACTACCTCGCGGGCGAGAAGACCGTCCGCGCGGCCATCGAGCTCGACGGTCCGGTGCTCGAGCTGCTCGGCGATGCGGTGCAGACCGTCGCGGTGAAGCCGGAGGGCGAGGCGCGCATCGACTGGCGCGTGAGGGTGCTCGAGGAGGGGGAGGCCATCGTGCGCATGAAGGCGCTGACCGACGAGGAGTCGGACGCGATGGAGATGAGGTTTCCCGCCTTCGTGCACGGCATGCTGCGGACGGAGTCCTTCTCCCGCGCGATCGAGCCCGACGGCGACTCGGCGAGCTTCGCCTTCACGGTCCCCGCCGAGCGGCGTCCGGCGCAGTCGCGGCTGGAGGTCCGCTACTCGCCGACGATCGCCGGAGCCCTGGTCGATGCCCTGCCCTACCTCGCCGACTACCCCTACGGCTGCACCGAGCAGACGCTCAACCGCTTCCTGCCGGCGGTCATCACGCAGAAGATCCTCATCGAGATGGGGCTCGACCTGGAGCAGGTCCGCCGGAAGAGGGCCAACCTCAACCCGCAGGAGATCGGCGATCCCGCCGATCGAGCGGGCCAGTGGAAGCGGTTCAAGAGGAACCCGGTCTTCGACGCCGATGAGGTCCAGCGCATGGTCAAGCAGGGCGTCCAGCGGCTCACCGAGATGCAGCTCTCCGACGGCGGGTGGGGGTGGTTCTCCGGATGGGGCGAGCGGTCCTCGCCGCACACGACGGCCGTCGTCGTGCACGGCCTCCAGATCGCCCTCCAGAACGATGTCGCGCTCGTCCCCGGCGTGCTCGAGAAGGGCGTCGCCTGGCTGGAGCGGTACCAGAAGGAGGAGGTGCGGAAGATCGAGAACTCCCTCCTCGATCCGCGCAAGAAGCCATGGAAGGGCCGCGCGGACAACCTCGACGCTCTCGTCTACATGGTGCTCGTCGATGCCGGCGTCGCCAGCCCGAAGATGCTCGAGTTCCTCTACCGCGACCGCACGCGCCTGGCGGTCTACTCGCTGGCGATGCTCGGCTGCGCGCTCGAGGCGCAGGGCGAGAAGGAGAAGCTGGGGATGGTCCTGCGGAACATCGGCCAGTACCTCGTCACCGACGACGAGAACCAGACGGCGTGGCTCGAGCTCCCCGCAGGCTTCTGGTGGTACTGGTACGGCAGCGAGTTCGAGGCGCACGCCTACTACCTGAAGCTGCTGGCGCGCACGGATCCGCGGGGCCCCGCCGCGCGGCGGATCGCGAAGTACCTGATCAACAACCGCAAGCACGCGACCTACTGGAACTCGACGCGCGACACGGCGCTCTGCATCGAGGCGCTGGCCGACTTCCTCCGCGCGAGCGGGGAGGACCGGCCCGAGATGACCGTCGAGGTCCGGCTCGACGGCGAGCTGCGCAAGGCGGTCGAGATCACGCCGCAGACGCTCTTCCTCTACGACGACCGCTTCGTGCTGGAGGGGGATGCGCTCGCGGCGGGCGAGCATCGCGTCGAGGTGCGGCGCCAGGGCAAGGGGCCGCTCTACATCAGCGCCTACGCGACGACGTTCACGCTCGAGGAGCTCATCCCCCGCGCCGGCCTGGAGGTCAAGGTCGACCGGAAGTACTACCGGCTCGAGCGGGTCGATGCTCGAGACACGGTGGCCGGCTCGCGGGGCCAGGTCGTCGAGCAGGCGGTCGAGAAGTACGAGCGGAAGGTGATCGAGGACCTCGCGCTGCTGAAGAGCGGCGACCTCGTCGAGATCGAGCTCGAGATCGAGAGCAAGAACGACTACGAGTACCTCATCTTCGAGGACATGAAGCCGGCCGGCTTCGAGCCCGTCGACCTGCGGAGCGGATACACCGGAAACGCGCTCGGGGCGTACGTGGAGTTCCGCGACGAGCGCGTCGTCTTCTTCGTCCGCTGGCTCGCCCGCGGCCGCCACAGCGCCAGCTACCGCATGCGCGC